>MAYW01000235.1 GCA_001723765.1 Candidatus Scalindua rubra | reverse complement strand
CAAGGATAAAGGTAAAATAGTTCTCATTTTGGGATCGATATTTTTTTGGCCGCCTGTGGGGGCTGAAGATTTTCAGCCCGTACACGTCTAAAAAAAATTGAGGAATTAAAGAATTGAGGAATTGAGGAATTAGAGAATTGACAATTCCTAAATCCCTAAATTAATATACGGTTTTGGGGTCTTTTCACTATTTTTTTAAAAACTTTGCGCTCTTTGCGCCTTTGCGGTGAACTATTACGATTGTGTGTTAAAAATATACAAAAGGTACAAAAAAGAAACAAAAAAAATCCGCATAAAATTTACAATCCTTATTATTCTTACGAATTATCTTTAAATTTCCTGCCGATTATTATGGTCCATTTTCTCAAGAAGCTGTAAGATAAGCTGTTCATATAAGTTACGTTATATGATAATTGCTGCCAACTCTAAACCCTTGAGGTATTAAACGTTTACTGAATCATGGCATTTCTTTTGCTATATTTTCAAACAAAGTGCTTAACAATGACAACAAAGGAGTGGAAATGTTATATGGATATAAGAAAGCGAATATTAGTTTTACTTGCCTTTGGTGTGGTTTATCTTTGTATCTTAAATGATGTATTGAGTGAGGATAAGACCTCAGAAAATAAGGACATAGAAGTGAATGAACCAAAAACTAATGTCGTGAAGGAAGAAGCGTCAGAGGCTACACGGCTTAAAAAAGATAATAGTTCTGAAATAGAAAAGATGCTGGAAAAATTAGAAAAAGAGAAAAATGAACTAGAAAAACTAAAAGCAAAATTTAAAGATAAAAATCATTTGAATGAACTGATAAAAGAAAATGAGGAGATAAATAAAGTAGTATCAAAAGATACAGAAAAGAATGAAGAGAAAAGTGAAACATTAGTAAGTATTATTGATAAGAAATTAGAAAACAAAGAAAGTCCAGTAAGCGAAGACGATAACTTTAAGGCTTCTATTGATGAAAATGGGATAAAAGAGATAATTCGTCTTGAAAGTGAAGTTGATGAAATAGAGGATAACAATATAGTTGTTAAGAGCGGGGAAGAAATAGTACATCCTTTTGAGATTGCGGAGAATCTCTACAAACTCGACGAGTATGAGACAGCCTTAGATATTTACAAATTGATAGATAAGAATGGTCAAGAGAAAGAGAAGAAAACATGGATATCATATCAAATAGCAAATTGTTACAGAAAATTAGGGTTATTAGATAAAGCAATGGAAGCTTATAGAAAGATGCAAAAAGAGTATGAGGGTACCTACTGGGCCAAACAAGCACAATGGTATATTCAAGATATAGAATGGCGTGCAAAAGTAAAAGATGAATTAGAAATGGTTATTGGAAGATGAGAAATCTAACTCGAGGATTGAAGAATTAAGGTATTGAAGGATTGCGGGGACTACCCAATTCCTAAATCCCTTAATCGAAAATCGTAATTTTTACCAAAAATGGTTAAAACATTTTTACCAAAAGACCAAATTCATAATATGAAGACTAAGCAAGTTAATAAGGTTGAAGAGCTGTCAACTATATTTGATAGTTTTAATACTTATGCACAGAAGCTTGAAGGTTCTTATAAGCTGTTACAAGAAAGAGTTAAGGAGATTGATCGAGAAATGGCTTATACAAACGAATGTCTTAGTAAAAAGGTACAGGAGTTGAACAATTTAACAAGATTTTTAAATAGTATACTAGGAAGTATGCACAGTGGTGTGGTTGCGGTAGATACTAAGGGTGATGTTGTGACATTTAATAAGGTTGCCGAAAGAATCTTGAACGTTAATGCCAAAGACGTATTAGGAAAAGATATTAGGAATGCATTCTGCCATATAGGTGGATTTGCTGATTTACTGGTAGAATCAATGTCGGGAAGAAAAAATGTAGATAATATTGAAAGGGTAATTGAAATAAAAAATGGAAATATTAAGCATATAGAAAGCAGTATATCTGTACTAAAGGATGAAAATGAAATGATTTCGGGAGTTGTTGAGATTTTTCATGACTTATCAGAAATTTGTGAATTAAGAGGGCGTTTAAATAGTGCTAACGACCTTATATCAGTTGGGACTATGGCTGCAAGTATTGCCCATGAGATAAGAAATCCGCTGAATGGTATTGAAGGATTTGCATGTTTACTCGAGCGGGAACTTGAAGGGGACAGCCTCAGACTTACTAAGAATATTATTAAGGGAACAAAAAATATTAATAAAATAGTCACAGATTTATTGTTTCTTGCACGTCCAATCAATCTGAATCTGAGGAGATACAAAATATCAAAAATTATTGATAAATCACTCATCTTTGCTTATCAGGAGTTGGGTAAATGTGATCAGAGTATTCAAGTTAAGAAAGATTATGCTTGTCAGGATGATTTTGTTCTATGTGACCCAGATAGACTACAGCAAGCATTTTTGAATATTATGCTCAATGCTATTCAATCTATGTCTAAGGGTGGTCAAATCAGAATATTTACACGAAAATCGACTAATAGTGATATGCAAAGAATACACATTGGTTTTACTGATACAGGTAAAGGTATTAGTGAAGGTACCATTGAGAAGGTTTTTGAACCGTTTTTTACTACAAAAGATGAGGGTACAGGCTTGGGTTTGGCGATAGTTCGCAAAATCATTGAACTCCATGAGGGACGGATAAATATTATTAGTGAACATGAAAGAGGGACGACTATCTTGGTAAATTTACCAGCCAGTCAGTATACAACGCTAAAGGCTTCAAAAGAAACAAACCTTTTGAGTCATGTAATGGCTTGAGTGGAGGATAAATTGAGTATTGAAAAAATATTGGTAGTTGATGATGATGATCTCAGCAGAAATTACTTAAGTGAGGCATTACAAAGAAATGATTACTTGGTAGAAAACGCAGGTGATGGACAAGAAGCAATTAGTATGACTGACAAACATAATTATGACATGGTATTCCTTGATGTGAGGTTGCCCAGGATGAATGGATTGAAAGTCTTGGAGAGAATAAAGAAGACTTCGAAGGAAACTACAGTTGTGATTATGACGGCCTATGGCAGTATTGAATCTGCAGTTGAAGCGATGAAAAAAGGCGCTTACGATTATATCATAAAACCCTTTTCGCTTGATCAAATTGAGATGCTTCTAAAAAGAGTCCAGGAACGGCAGAAATTAATAGATGAAAACAAATATTGGAGATCAAAAGTAGATAGTAATGGGGATTATGAGCTTGTTATAGATAAACGCTCTAAGATGTATAGAGTTCTTGATAATGTGAAAAGAATTGCACAAAGCAAGGCTAGTGTGCTAATTCAGGGTGAAAGCGGTACAGGAAAGGAGCTTATTGCACATGCTGTTTATATGAACAGCCAAAGGAAGTCAAAACCATTTATTAAGGTTAACTGTGCTGCCCTTTCTGAGAGTTTGTTGGAAAGTGAGTTATTCGGACATGAAAAAGGGGCGTTTACGGGTGCGGATTTGAGGAGAATAGGTCGATTCGAATTGGCACATGGTGGTACTTTGCTATTAGATGAAATTAGCGAAGTATCTCCAAAGATTCAGGCAAAATTATTGAGAGTCTTGGAACAAGAGGAATTTGAAAGGGTTGGAGGTTCAAAGACACTTAAGGTAGATGTAAGGATTATTACTACTACAAATAGAAACATACTCCTGGAGATTGAGCGGAATAAGTTCAGACAAGATCTATATTTCAGACTTAATGTAATACCCGTAGTCTTACCTCCTTTAAGAGAGAGAAAAGAAGACATACCTGTTTTAGCCGAGTATTTTCTGAATAAATATAAATCCGGGATAGATACTCCTTTAGGAAAAATAAGCAAAGGGGCAATGAACGTTTTGATTAAATATAATTGGCCCGGCAATGTCAGGGAAATGAAAAATCTAATTCATAGATGTACTGTAATGATTGATTCAGAAATATTACTACCTGAACATTTTGAAAACATGTTGCGAGTGAATACGGTTAGAAAAAGTAATGAATTGTCTGTAGGACAGACTATAGAAGACGTAGAGAGAGAACTTATTTACAAAACACTCGATAATACAGGTGGTAACAAGACTAAGGCGGCAGAAATATTAGACGTTACACCTCGTACGTTGAGAAACAAATTAAACAAGTATAAGAATCTGCAATCCAATTATGATTTAAATATCGATATAGATGTTGATGGTAAAAGTAAAATTATAGAGGAAATTGTTTCCGCATAGCAGTCAATTTTTTCCCTGCTAATGGAAATAATGTTTAGTGTATATGTGGATTCGGCCTCTGGCCTTAATCCACATCGTACCATACATTCGTTACATGTAGGGTGGATTAAGCGAAGTGAATCCACCTTTATTATCTACAATAAATTGGGAATGCTCCCGTTAACGTTTGATGTGGTATGAATTTTGCAAATATTTAATGCATAGGAATTTCAATGTTTTTTAGATTCCCCCTGTGGAGTAGGACTATTTGTATTTACTCCACGGGGGGAAGTGACAGGCCCGAAATTGTCATTCCCGCGGAAGCGGGAATCTAACTTGATAATAGATTATTGGAGGTGATTGTAAATGGACTTTTCAGACAAGAACATTATATTATTATCAAAATTACTCGATTTGACGTATACAAAAAATAAAGTAATTGCTAATAATATTGCTAATGCAAACACACCCGGATACAAAAAAGTAGAAGCTTCTTTTATGAAGGAATTGCAAAAGGCCATTGAAAGCAACAAAATTGAAAAGGTTAAAAATGTAGAAGAAAATATTACATTTTCTAAAAGTAAGAGTACTAGAAAAGATGGAACAACGTTGATTTGGATAGAGAGTTAGTTAATTTCTATAAAACCTCAGATAGACATAATATGTATCTGGAAATTATATCAAAAAAATTTAAGAGTATAGTTTCTGCAATACAAGGAAGATAATAAATAATAAAATGAAAGGAGTATAGGAAATGCCTGTGTTTAACGAAACAATTTCTCTTTTAGACATAAGCGCTTCTGGTCTTACATCAGAAAGGATTCGAATGGGTGTTATTGCAAATAATATTGCAAATGCTCAGGTTACAGAAACATCAGATGGCGGTCCATATAAGAGGCAGCAAGTAGAATTCTCCAGTGTATTAAAAAAAACTATGATGGGTAAGTCAAAAAAGGATGCAATTCTGAGTGGTGTGGAGGTAAAGGGAGTAAAAGAAACTAAGGAACCGCCAAATATGGTCTATATGCCAGGACATCCAAAGGCAGATGAAGAAGGGTTTGTAAAAATGCCAAATGTTAGTATTGCCAAAGAAATGGTGGATATGATATCTGCATCCAGATCTTATGAGGCAAATACAGCAGTTATTTCTACTTTTAGAAAGATGAATGAAAGGGCGCTTAGTATTATAAGGAGGTAAAAGGCATGGATATTGTTCCAATTAGTCCAATAGCAACTGGTAAAATAGAACAAAAGACCGAAAAGTTTGAACAGGAAGCCGGGACTGGTTTTAAAGAAAAAATTAGCAGTTTTATTAATGAAGTAAATGACCTTCAAGTTAAAGCAGGAGAATCAATTGACAACTTTGCCGCTGGCAAAGTTGAAAATGTTCATGAAGTAATGATTGCTATGTCTAAGGCAGAAGTAAGTTTTAAATTTATGATGGAGACCCGCAATAAACTTATTGATGCATATAAGGAAATAATGCGAATGCAGGTATAAGGCCTTTCAATTTCGGAATTCGGATTTCGGAATGCGGATTTTTGCTGCAACCCGCAACCCGAATTCCGATAACCCGTAACCTGCAATCCGCAATTGTAATGGTTCA
>MAYW01000234.1 GCA_001723765.1 Candidatus Scalindua rubra | reverse complement strand
GAATGTGAACAAAAACCGGACTGACCGATTACGTGATGCTATACAGCGAAAGAGAGTTCAAAAAGGTAGGAGTAAGAATCTAACGAGTTAAGCACATCCTGCGCAACTCTTTCAAAATGGCTACAACGACATCCATGTCGTTGTAGCCATTTTGGACATGTGCTTGCGCACAAAAATATGATTTCGAAATTCCTAAACATGAACATAACCACGCAAATTTGAAAGAACAAAAACTCTTAATCAATTGGGTTATTCAGTAAAGATTCAAATTTGCCCGAATTGTTTAAATATTTTTATTTGTAATTTACAAATTGCATAGCGAAGTCGTATTTTTGGTCTTTGATTGACTGCATAATTGTCTGTAGTTCATCTATCTTTTTCCCTGATACCCGGACTTTATCTTCTTGAATTTGTGACTGTACTTTTAGTTTCATACCCTTTATAAATTTAACTAGTTCTCTAGCCCTTTCCATAGGAATGCCTGACTGAAACGTAATAACCTGTCTTAAGGTGTTTCCCAGTGCATGTTCGGTTTTTCCAAAATTAAGTGCCTTTAAGGGAACCTCCCTCTTTGCAAGTTTTTCTTTTAAAATTTCTGTCACACTTTTGAGCTTATAATCATCATCGGCAATCAAAGTGATAGAATCTTCTTTGTTTAAGGTAATGGATGACTTACTTCCTTTAAAATCGTATCTTACTGCAAGTTGCTTTCTGGCTTGATCGACAGCGTTTTTAACCTCATGCATTTCGACCTTGCATACAATATCAAACGAATGTGTTTCTGCCATTTTCGTATATCCTATAAAGAAACGGCAATTACAGGTTCATCCATAACCTCTATCTTATCAGATGAAATTGGAATCTCCTCCCCTGCATCTATCATATCTTCTATGTATATATTAGCTGCGTCTTTTACGTTATCCAGAGCTTCTTGCTTGGAATAACCCCAGCTGGAACAACCAGGAAGGGCAGGGATAGATGCACTCCATCGCCCGTCATCTTCTTCTTTAAGTGTAACCTTTAAAACAAAGGTCTTCATTAATATTCTCCATTTAAATTTAATTAATCATGGTTTAAAAATTATTATAGATACATTATCTCTCACAAACTTTTTTAAACAATATAGATACAATTCAAAAAAACATCAAGACAAAAATGCAGAACAAGACTAAGCCCGGGCAAAATCATTTACCTTATATTTTCCAAACACAAGATTAAGATAGGCATGATAAATACACATTGACTTTTAAGAATATTAGTGTTACATATAAAAAAGATGTGCTACACTTGTAAGCGTATATGTGGATTCGGCCCTGTGGAGTAGAGCTACTGTATTACTCCACAGGGCGAATCCGCCTTTATTTAAAATATTACAATCATTTTTAATGTTTCTCTATGGAAGATATCATCAGGTTTGGGGTCTCAATGGACTCCAGGCTTCTCAAACAATTTGACAAGTATATTACAAAAAAAGGCTATGCAAACAGATCGGAAGCAATCAGGGGTCTGATAAGGAACAGTCTGGTTGAGAAAGAATGGAAGGTCGGAACAGGAGAAACCGTCGGTACCATTACAATCATATACAACCATCACAAGCGTGAACTGCCGGATATCCTTACAAGTATTCAGCATAAATACCATACTTCTATGATTTCTACCTTGCACGTTCACCTGGATTCACATAACTGTCTGGAGGTTTTGGTCGTTAAGGGAAAGGCCAGGGAAATAAAGATGATAGCCGACAGGCTCATCGGTACAAAAGGCGTAAAACACGGGAAACTAACCACAACGACCCTGGGTAAATATTTGAGATAAAAATTTTTATGGAAGGGTGTTACTAATTTTATATTTATGCTACTAATACAAACTTTCATTTCGGTACTAATGTTATTTAATTAAGGAGTTTGGGGCGTATTAATTTTCAGATGCAAAAACAAATCTCCCTAAATCCCTCTTTACTAAAGAGGGACTTCCAATTTTCCCCCTTTGAAAAAGGGGGCTAGGGGGATTATTCCCTTACCCATATACTAAAGGGGTTATAAAAATTGCAAGAACTAACCGTTATCACTATTACGGCTGCATCTATAGGTTTGTTTCATACACTGCTTGGGCCTGACCACTATCTACCATTTATCGTGATGGCTCAGGCAAGGAAATGGTCTCTGGTCAAAACAACATGGATAACGGTTTTATGTGGTACAGGCCATGTAATGAGTTCTGTTATATTAGGCATCATAGGTATCGCCCTGGGAATTTCTATCAATAAGCTGGGGGCAATAGAGTCATTCCGTGGAGGACTTGCGGCATGGTTACTCATAGCTTTTGGAGCAGGATATTTTGTCTGGGGATTATGCAGGGCACGAAAGAGTCGACCACACATACACTGGCATGCGCATGGGGACACGAGTATGCCGATCCACAAACATACCCATAGCAAAGAGCATTTGCATGCCCATAAAGGAGAAAGGGAAAAGAATCTCACCCCCTGGATACTCTTTACAATCTTTGTTTTTGGTCCCTGTGAGGCGTTGATTCCTTTACTGATGTATCCGGCGGCAAAAAGCAATATATTCGGTTTGGTGCTGGCAGTCGGTGTCTTCGGTTCAGTCACAATTATGACAATGCTGGGTATTGTTATACTTTTATCTTTTGGTGCAAAACTTCTGCCCATGGGACGATTGGAGCAGTATACTCATGCCCTGGCTGGAGCTACTATATGTCTTTGTGGAATAGCGATTCTATTTCTTGGGTTATAATATCAAAAGTTTGATTTGAAAGGAGTTAAGGTCATGCCAGAGGCAGATCTGCCTTCGGCACGACTTTAGCCTTTTATGTGCATCAGGAATGTCTCCCGATACCTTATACTGATTTTTTTGCCATAGTTGGTCAAAATGTTTTTATTAAGGACTGATTTGGCCCAAGAATTCTTAACCATCTGTGCCTCCCTGGCAACCACAAACAATGGTATACTTTTCATAATATGCAGGGAATAGAGACAACTAAAGGCTTGCTCGACTACAAAAGCAAGACTCTTAATCCTGAAAAATGTCAGCATACCCAATATTTCATATTGCAAAACAAACCCACTCTTTTATAATGTCTTTGGTTCTTTTAAGAAACAAAAGAACCAAAGATAGCAGTTACAAATCACTTTCATCACATTCTAATATATCGCGGAAGAATTGTACTTTCAGACCAAAGCCGTGAGCTCAGCCAAAGGGGGTCTGAAACTTAATTACTCCCGTAAGCGCCCATAATTTTCTATTCTTAGATCCTGAATTAGATTCAGGACATGGTTCAAAAGATAACAAGAAGGGGATTCTACTTTTAGATAACCTTTTATACAAAGGTCGCGACATATTCACGACAAGTTGTTTAATTTCATTGCGATCTCATCATAAAATTTTGGTTGTAACATAATAAAACTACACAAAAACATTTCAAAAAAATGTTGAAAACATATTTAAAGAGGATATTTGATGTAGCAAAGAGAGGAGATGCAACTGAGGAAAGCTATTATTCTAGTCTCGAAGAATTAATCAAGAACTATTCTGCCACTGTAAACAAAAAAAAGACCCATGTTACGACAATTCCAAAAAGGACTGAAGCTGGTAACCCCGACTTTAGAATATGGGACGGGAAACAACATATAGTTGGATATATTGAGGCGAAAGCCCCAACAGTTGAATATTTAGACCAGATAGAAACTACAGATCAATTAAAACGCTATTTACATACCTTCCCAAATTTAATACTGACCAATTTCTTTGAATTCAGGCTTTATCGAAACGGCACATTGATAGATAAAGTTTTAATAGGTAGGCCGTATCATATACACAAACTTAAATCTGCGCCTCCAGTAGAAAGGGAAGAAGAATTTCTAAATTTACTGAATATATTCTTTTCCTTTTCACTTCCAAAAACATATACAGCAAAGTCACTTGCCATTGAACTGGCCAAAAGAACACGCTTTTTAAAGGATCAAGTGGTTGCTGAGGAATTAAAAGAGGAAAGCGAAAAAGGTAAGGGCTTTATCCTTCGATTCTACAAGGCATTTCAAACTCACCTTATCGGCACTCTTACACACGATGACTTTGCTGATTTATATTCACAGACTATTACATATGGCCTTTTTGCTGCAAGGACTCGTGCAGAAAACAGTTTTAATCGTAAACTTGCATTTGATAATATTCCTCGCACAATAGGAATCCTAAGAGATGTATTTAAGTTCATTTCACTTGAAGACCTACCCAAACAGATGGAATGGATTGTTGATGATATTGCAGAAGTCTTAGCAGTTACCAATGTAAATAATATACTTCACAAGTATTTTCACGAGGGTAAGGGAAAGGATCCTATCATACACTTTTACGAAACATTCCTTGCTGAGTATGATCCTAAAGAGCGTGAGAAAAGAGGTGTCTATTACACTCCGGAACCTGTTGTCTCATATATTGTTCGTTCACTGCATTATCTCTTAAAACAAAGATTTAGTAAAGATGAAGGCTTTGCGTCAAGCTCTGTAACTGTACTTGATCCTGCTGCCGGCACTTTAACTTTTCTTGCAGAGGCAAGCAAATTGGCTATTCAAGAATTTGTCACAAAATATGGAGAGGCGGGCAAGAAGGACTTAATCAAAGAACACATTCTAAAGAATTTCTATGCCTTTGAACTCATGATGGCGCCTTATGCTGTGGGCCACCTGAAGATGTCATTTCTCATGGAAGAGTTTGGCTACAAATTACAAAAGGATAATAGGTTCAAGTTGTATCTTACAAACACTCTGGAGATGGAGGAACTTGTACAATCTGAGTTTCCTGGTACGTCATCATTAGCGAAAGAATCACATTTAGCAGGAAAAGTTAAAAAACAGCAACCTATCTTGGTTCTGCTCGGCAATCCGCCTTATTCGGGGCACTCCTTTAATCCGAGCGAAAAATGGGTGCTTTATGTGGAAAACAAAAGCGGTAAAGAAACAAGAAGGAAGAAAAAAACCTGGATAGGAAACCGCATCGAGGATTACAAAGTCGTGGATGGTAAAAAACTTGAAGAGAAAAACCCAAAATGGCTACAAGACGATTATGTCAAGTTTATTCGTTTTGCACAGTGGAAAATAGACCAGGTAGGAGAGGGGGTTTTGGGGTTTATTACAAACCATAGCTATTTGGATAATCCAACCTTTAGAGGAATGCGACAATCTTTGATGAATAGTTTTAATGAAATTTATTTGTTGGATTTACATGGCAACAGCCTCAAGAAGGAAAGATGTCCTGATGGTAGCAAGGATGAAAATGTTTTTGATATTCAGCAAGGTGTAGTCATTGCCATCTTTATAAAAAGACGAAACGTAAAAGAAAATTGTAAAGTTTATCACTCTGAGAGATGGGGTTTACGAGAAAACAAATACGATTGGCTTTTGAGCAATGATATTAAGACTACAAAATGGAAAAAGTTATCACCAAAATCTGAATTTTACTTTTTTATTCTAAGAGACGAAAAACTATCAAAAATTTATATGACTATTGAGTTAGCTCACCATAGGTCGTTGGAGGGCAACCTAGGCAAGCAGCCAGTAATCGATTAAAAAGTTGCCCCTCCCAAAACCTTCTGTTAAAGCGATAAGAGAATTCGTCCAAATAAGCTTGAAAATGTTTTGGATCAAGACCATGAAAAGTACCACTGACAAATGCTTTAGCATTAGATATTATAGTATGTACCCACGGCAATGGAGCAGCCCCTGTTTTTATGATAAGCTTCTTATGCTCTTTAACTAAACTGCTCAGTGACTCATAGATATTAAGTCCATCTGTTTGAATTATACATGCGGA
>MAYW01000233.1 GCA_001723765.1 Candidatus Scalindua rubra | reverse complement strand
TTCAAACTCTTTAGACAGATTCAGTTTATCGAAATCCACACTATTCGTTACTACTGTCATTCGCTCCTTTTCTACGCCATTTGCTTTCAAGCGCTCCAGTTTGGACTCTGTGACGGGCGTCAGGTGAGCTGCCCTTCGGTAAATGAAATCAGCCAAAAACCTACTCCATTTAACAGGAAAACTCTTTTCTGTGAATGCTCCTGCTTCAATGGCTACATCAGGCCACAAATCCCTCAGGTCCAGTACTAAGGGTACCCTGAATGCACTGGCCAAGACACTGCCTGCAACGCCTATGAAAAGAGGCGGAGATGATACCAGTATGACATCGAAACTGCTTCTCAATGAAATGCCAGTAATAATCGCAGAAACAAGGAACGACAAGTAATTCAATAGCCGACGAATACTGGAGCGGTGAGAAGTAGCGAACACCCAAGTCCGTACGACTTTTACACCGTCCCGGTTTTCGGAGACCCGGAATTTACGCCGGTACTCACTAGGAATATTACCTG
This sequence comes from Candidatus Scalindua rubra, assembly GCA_001723765.1. Classification (GTDB taxonomy): domain Bacteria; phylum Planctomycetota; class Brocadiia; order Brocadiales; family Scalinduaceae; genus Scalindua_B; species Scalindua_B rubra. The sequence goes on along the minus strand of MAYW01000233.1, from coordinate 5,331 downwards.
ATGGGTAGTTGGGAAATCCCGTAAGTGTTGTCACTTGGTGTCCCAACCGAACCAACCAGCGGGCCAGGCCGTGACACCGGGCCGCAGCTGCCCCCATTTCAGGAGGATAAAAGTGCGTCAAAAGTAGGATACTCAAATTTTGTTGCTTCTCTTCTGCAGACCTGTCCATTTCCAACGTTAAAGCTCAATTTGCAATCAACCGGCGGCAAATCTACAATACATTTTCTAATTGACCTTTCGATTTTCTAATTGACCTTTCGATTTTCTAATGTACCCTCTATCCTATTACAGTACATCATAAATTCATTACTTATTGACCCTTAAACCATGTTTAGCAGGCGCTTAAGTAAAATGCACAGCGAGTTATAATACAAATTTTCACTAATTAGAATACGTTAAGTTAGCATACAACTTTTTAAGTTTTTGCTCTTCTGAAAACCAGTTGAAATGGGTGGCAACAAAAGAAATCAATTCAGTACTATTAAACATGTAATTACGTCTATTTTCAATCAGAATATTAACGATAGATTTGTAATCATTAAACGTTACAAAATATCCAAGATCATTTCCTTTTAAATGTAACTTCCAATAGGGAAAATTTGAAGCAATAAACGGTACACCAAGTGACATATATTCGAATATTTTTTGCGGCAAGGATTCCACATAGTTCTTATCTGGATGTAAGAGCGCAAAACCAAACTTTGATTTCCTTACTTCTTCCATTGCTTCTTCATAAGGCAAATAGGGTGACAGGATTATATGTTCCGTTAGTCCGTGATAATGTATTCGTTGGGCGATGATTTCTTCAGAATTATCCATGATGGGTCCAATAATCCTAAACCTAAACGAAGGGTCTTCTTTTTTAACTAATTGAGCAATCTCTATAATATCAAGTATGCCACGTTCGATAGTAACACCACCAACATATATGGCAGTATATTCTTTGGTAACAGGATGTTTTGAATCTGGAATAAATGGATAATTCAAAATTTCAATATAATTCTCATGTATAACATGGCTATAAGAATGTTCTGCCAACACTACTTTGTCTAAATTATGCATGGCGAAGGCATCTAACTTTCTAAATATCCATAATATAAATGATCCTAACCCAAACCTTTGGTGCGAGTTTCCAATCAACCCAAATGGGATATTTTCGTGCTTGTCATAGATGACTGGTTTTTTCTTATGTAGTTTTATTATTACACCACTCAGAATTAATTCGGGATCATGAAAATGGAAGATATCTCCGTCCGATTTCAACAGTACCTTTAAAAGACTTATCTGAGTAAATAGCCGTGTAAATTTCATCTTCCATCGTGGTAAGCCGATAATATGAATACCACTATAGTCTTTCCATTTAAAAGAAGCAGGAATATAAAGGGTCACATCATACCATTTGGCTAATGATGTAGCTTGTTTTTTTAGAATACGAGTATCGTTCCAGCGGTGAACAGTGCTAAAAATAATCGCCTTTTTCTTACTTGAAGGGTTCATAGCTCATCAAATGCAGCTAATGCTGTTTTAATTTGGGACCAGTGCAACCATACATATATACTTATGATACTCAGTACTGCTACAAAACCAAACAACAACCCAAGACTCCTCGAGCTAATGGATAATAATAACTGGTGGTAAAAGAAATATAACAAAACCCATCCTATCAAATGGTGTACATTCATTTTGCGTAATGAAAGAAGTAAAATGCGATTTATATAATAAACACTAAGAAGGCTTGATGTAAAATAGCCACTTATAAAACCGATAACAATAGTATACAGTGGGGATTTCCCTATGTAAATTCCGCCATAGAATACAGCTATAAACACGCTAGCAGATACGCCATAAACAATTGAATTTAATCCGCGATCAGATAATCCATCTAAGGGGCTTCGCAATAAATCCGTCAACACATATAATGGAATTACTAGTAATATATATCGTGCTAATTGTAATGTATCATTGTGTTCAATATTTAGCCATATTAAAAATAATTCCTCAGCGTGAAAAAATAAAAACATGCAAAATAATACTGAAATAAAAAGAGCTGTTTCAATCATGGTAATTATAGCGTTGTTTAGCTGATCATTAGAAATTTTTTTCTCAAATTTCACTATTTTGGGTAAAATGATAATCCCAAATGGTCCAATTATAAGTATTAACAATCTTATGATACTTATATTAGCATCAATGAGGGCAACCTCCGCAAAAGTGCCGTACATTGATAATAGTACGCTCGGACCAGCCAACAGGATAGATTGAGCAATAAAACTAGGAATTCTTTCTAATCCAAAATGGACAATTTTTTTATATATCTCCATATTGAACTTTGACCATCCCAATGACCTTTTAATAGTTAAGACATGGATACTATTTATCACCAGATTAGTACAACCAATGATCGAGAGAATTACTCCGAGGTTACCTAAGACCAAAAACGTGATGATTGGAATAATTGCAGATCCTAATAATTGCACTGAACTAGCCCAAATCATCTTTGATTGGCCACGATATAATGCATACACAAAAAATTGAGAACAAACACTTAAGGTATAGAAAATATATCCAATGATATAATCCATATTAAATCCACTCAAAACTCCAAAATAAATAAGACAAATGAATATGGCGATAGCAGGAAGAGTAATTGTTATAAAAATAGCTATAAAATTAGATAAAAAGTGTAATCCGTACTTTTTATTGAGGAACACCGGAATACTAATATTTAATCCAATGAGTAGAATACCTACAATAGTCGTAACCGTTCGTTTTATCAATAAATATTCGCCTAAGGGTTCTAACCCAAATGATCTGGCTACAATTCCATTAATTAGAAATACACCTAATAAAACAACAAATCCATTAAAGGATACAACCAAGTATTGTTGGTTAAATGAGCGTGATGATGTCCTAATCACTATCGGTTAGACCATGTTTTTTTAGCCAAAACATTAAAAATAATAAAATAAATAACCCTCGGGTAAAAAATAAAACTGAAAAATTTGAGCTGAAAAAGCCAAATGTGAAAACAGGAAGCGTTACAGTTGAGATAATGACATACACAATGTTCATAGAATAATTTGAAACATCCAACAGTTTCCAATAGAACAGATAGCTTACAAAACCAATGACCGGTGTTGAGAGCAAGGTGCCAAGATATCCAAAATCTGCCCAGAAATTACCAAGATAGTTAGCATTTGCTGAACCAGTCGTAAATGGATCTTGCCACCATATTTTTGCCACATAGTTCGCCACCGGAAATGTACCAAACTGGCTTATCCATGAAAAAAGTTGTGATGACCTTCCTAGGAGAAAATCGTGTTTTTCAGGAAAATATTCAAAATAATAAAACAGTACCTGACTGGGAATAATAATCAATCGCTCAAAGTATGTTATGTAAATGAATCTAAAAATATCCTCACGTCCATAAAAAATAAAATATGTAATTAGAATAGGCCCAGATAAGACAACAAGAAGCATTGAAACTATTTTCCATAAACTTAATTTTTTTGACTGTAGGAAAAAAAACGCAACAATAATTAAAAAAATAGTGGCTAATGGTGATTTCTCCAGTGTTAGCGTATTCACGAATATTCCAATGCTTAGAAACGTAATAAACAAAAGTTTATACTTTCTTATGGGATAAAGCTTTGTAAGAAATAATGATCCGATGATTCCCATGGGCAAAAATAACGATCGAAGCCAATGAATAGCATATTTTTCCAATTTGGTCATCTGTAGAATTTTAAGAGCATCTTCTCTCAGATTGAAAAATTTTTCAGAGTTACCTGGATTTCTTATAAGCTCGAAAAGTGGAATCATATCAACCCTTAGCAAATAAATAATTAGAATAACAATAGAAACGGAAAAAAGAACAATAAGTAATTCATAATAATGATGATCGTATTTCGATTTTTTTATTGACTCCTTCAAGAGGAGTATTTTACTCTTGTCGAATCGCCGTATGAAATTTCCTGCAAATAATCCCATTGGAAACAATATATAAAAAGCTGCTATTGAAATAAAATAGGGTGTCTTTGCAGGATGCTCACTTATCCCTGTGATGTAAATGGATGGCAATGCAATAAATAAGGTAAAAGTCATAAACATAATAGATGGAATAGATAAATATTGAATGCCTGTTATTCCAAAAATATGACGGTGGGAATACATAACCAATTCATAGATGATGATGAGCGACATCATAATGGTATAGTATGGGATAAATTGATCAGGAATAATAAAAAAGAAAATAAAAAATAGAATTGGTAATGCTAAAATAATGCCTTTATCATAATTATAGAGTGCCATTAAGCCTTTTAACTATACCATCTCATTTTAAAATAGTAAAAGTACATGGATCCAATGAGCGACAAAACAAACCCTACAATAGCAATTCTTGTGCGACTTGGTTTATACTTTTTATAGGGGATTTTTGCCTGATCTAATACTTGGACAGTTGGTGTATCTTTTGCTTCTTGAATTTTCGCTTCTTCATATTGTTGGGTGAGAAATGCAAACAGTGTGTTCTGAATTTCAACATCCCTTTGTAGTCGTATCAACTGAATTCCTAATTCTGGAACTTCGGAAAAGACAGGGAATAGTTTATCCTGGTCAGATTGACTGACATCAGAGCCGTAATCCATTTGTTTTAACTGCAGTTGTAATTCTTCCGTCTCCTTTTTGATCCGTTCAATTTCAGGATGGCCAGGAATGAGCATAGTGGTCATTACTCCCAGCTGCACATCATTAGAAAGAATTTGCCCTTTTATAGTAGCCGCTACTTCAATTGCAGCTTTTGTCTGTTCCGGCAATGCAATCATCTTATGTTCTTCCTGAAAGGTTTTGAGTCTGTCCTCCGCATTTTTCAGATCTTCAATATTTTGTTTATACCTTTCCCCAATAAAAATTCGCTGAAAAGACGCCTGTTGGGTTTTTAGCCCTTTGTTTACTACATCTAATTGTTTAACAAAATAATTGGCTATATCAGCGGAGAGTTCTTTAGCAATTTCCTCTTCTTTTTCTGGATGTAACCAGGGTGTTGCAACATTAGCAGAGATTCTGATGGTACCTTCATCCTCCACCTCAAAACTGACATTATCTCCTAACGATTCTAATGCTTCTTCAATATTTTCTACTCCATAAAAATTTACAAGATCATATTTATCTATCACGTTTTCCATCACAGTTCGACTTTTTAAAATAGCGATAAAACTCATGGTTGCATCATCTGCTTTGGACAGGAAATCACCCACAGGTAGGTCCGAGAGTGCACCCAAAATACCCACTCCGGATTCAGATGAAGGTGGCATTAGTACAGCCGAGGATTTG
>MAYW01000232.1 GCA_001723765.1 Candidatus Scalindua rubra | reverse complement strand
TTTTTTTCTCAAATTTTTTTTTGCGTCCTTTGCGTCTTTGCGGTGGGTTGAACTGTTACCTTTTTTTTAATTGTCTCAAGCATCATCATCGTCGTCATCGTCATCATCGTCATCATCATCGTCATCATCGTCGTCATCATCGTCGTCATCTCCACCACCACCGCTATCACTATCATCATCTTTTTCGAATTCATATCGTGCCCACTCGGTAGAGGAATCGATGATTGTACGTTCTTTATCAAAATCCCCGCCATGGAATCTGTACTTGGCATCCTGGAGGGCAAACATTGCAGCCGTCTCTGCCAGGTTAAATGCCTTGGTGGAATTTATGCCAAGAGGGGTAGATATCTTCCACGTACCCATCATAGAGCTAAAAACTCCTGCCATCACTGTCATTATTACCAATATCATTATGAGGGCAAATAGAGAAATCCCTTCATTTTTATTGAATAATTTATTAAACCTCTTTAAAAATTTAGTAAATCTATCTATTCTTGCCATTCGTTCCTTTATTCAACGGAGTAGTACAACATTCCCTAAATAAGTAGTCAAAACTCTATAGCAACGGCATTAATTTTATTTTTAAATTACTAATCCTTACACAAAGACCCCTGTCTGCGTGCTACGCACAGGCAGGCAAAGAGCACAAGTAAGGGCGAATGGCCATTCGCCCCTACTTTGAGTTCTCCGTCCCTGACCCAGACCGCAGGGCAGGCTATAATTCTTGTTATTCCGATCCGCCTTGGCGGGCATCATTCTTTGTGCCTCCGTGTCTTTGTGTGATTATTGTTTTTTATAATTGCCTCAAGCATCGTCATCGTCGTCATCATCATCGTCCCCGGTATCGTCGTCATCACCGCTTCCACCTCCGCCACCGTCATCGCCGTCATCATCAATATTATAGTTCCTTGGATAAACCGTTGTTCGCCATTGTGAACCATCTATAAATTCTAGTTTTACAACAACCCTGTTTTTGCCATCCTTAGTGGCGGTAAAGCTTTCAACATTCATTGCCAGGACGTTACCTGAGGTGTTGTCAGCAGGCAGGCTTCCATCGCTCGACGCACTCTGCCTCATCAGCTTATTTGTGGATGTATTCAGGATAAATTTTACCTTCTTGTGGGAATCTTTGCCTTCTGCCGCTTCCTTTTTCTCAAATGTTAATTTATTACTGCCGGCACTAACTATATTCTTTGCATCTCTTATTTCTCTGCTCATTCTCTCCAGAGAAAGAACTGCATTATCAGCCCGCTCCTTTCTGCTGCTCATTTTAGCATATACACTAATACTCTGGCTAACAATCTGGAAGATAAAAAGACCAGCTATAGAGACTAAAACAATAGATATTATCAACTCTACCAATGTAAAGCCGGCCTCTCCACCTTGAGGAGATTCACATCTATGGTTTTTATTTATTGGCGTCCGGGTCATAGAAGTCCTTTGGTAAAATAGTCCACAAAGAAATATTCCCGATGTTATGGCCTGTCACAGTCACTGCAACTCTCTTATACTCTGTAGATGAGTCAGAGGTGTTGAAGCTCTTATCATCACTAGAATACTCAACATACTCTGTAACGACATTTCCTGTGTAAGTACGACCTTTGATAGTAACACTGATAGAATCTTCACCATTAGCAGCATTTGTATAGCCAACGCCTTTTTTCTTCTCTATTTCTTCCTGAGCAATATAAAGCGCCGTAGCATATATCTCCGGTTTGGTTCCCTGTTGTAAACTTGTTAAAAAAGTTGGAAGGAACACAGCCAAAAGCATACCCGCTACAACCGTGATCATAATGGTTTCAATAAGTGTAAGGCCTCTCTCTGAAGTTAACTTATCAGCTGCCTGTATGGCACAGGGCTTAGTCCGCCTGTAGTGGATTACGACAACCCCTTGAAACCGCTTGCTAATCGCATTCCATGGGTGAATAAACATTCTCAACCCCTATTTCCTCTAAAAAAACCATTTGTAATCGTTGAAGCAAATACGAAGTAAACTCATTTTAATAATTGCCTGACTATTACTCATCTTCGTGTTTCCAATGCGGTTTCTTAAAAAAAAACGCCTCCTGTAAACACCAATGTCATTGATTTAAGGCTTCGGCGTGAGTTCAGCCGAACGGATTTTTTCATAAATTCAGTGTATACCAGCAAACTGTACCCCGCTTAGCGGGGTGTAGCGGAATGGCTTTAGCCTTCCATTTATACACTTAGACATGGTAATGGAAACCTGAAGGCATCGGCGTGAGCTCAGCCGAACGGTTTCCGCTACGTCTTAATTAAATGCCATTGCCTGTAACCACTCAGGTAAGGATATATACATCTTCCCAAGCCAATGACACTTTTTGATTAGATCAACACCCCTCCTCTTTTTGCAGGAAGGGAATTGTCCTCTTCCTCCCATATTTGCCTATGGAGGCTTCTCGCTGAAACTAGATAATTAATAATCACATACTTTTCTTTCATGCCAAAACCAGCACCTGTATGAATCTGTTCAAATCCACAAGATTTGAAACGATCACGTTTTCGGGATAATAATTGCTCTACCAGTTATGTCTTCTACCTTTATGTCTATATGCTCCTCGTCCCCAATTGATATCCTAAGCATCTTACCCGCTCCCTCAATAGGCTCACCCAATGAATTGAATTTAAAGATAAGGGAGAAATCCTCTTCTTTTTCTTTGACAAATTCAGCCCTGGAACGGTCAGGCAAACTTTTGTTCTTGCTTGAACCCGAATAAGTATCTTGTATGTTTTGTCTCCTGATTCAAATACTACTGACGATTTGCTATACTTACTCATTGCCAACTCCTGTGTATAGCGAATATCAGACTGTACCTGCATGGCCACAGTCTTAAGTTCAGTTGAACCCAAACCAGTAAATTTAGGTATAGCCACAGTCAACGTTATTCCTATTAAAATTACGACCGTTATTAGCTCGATTAAGGTGACTCCCTCCATGCGGCTAAACTTCATTCCTTGAAAGTATTTCTTCACGTGTCGTATCCTTCTTTGATGGAACCTTCCCAACTTGAATATTACAAAACTCAAACAACATCCCACAACCTACAATCTTCATACTCTTTTATCAAATCAGGTCTTTCATCATTGAATAGCGTCTCTCCCGGTTATACTTTCTACCTTTCATGTGCCAATTTATTACTTCTTGAAAATTCCTTTTTTTAAACCAATGTTCATTTTCCTTATAGTAACCAGGGAGAGCGAACTAATTTTTTTAGTAGAGTTATACTACTATAATGTTTGTAGACTTTCATTAAAGACTATTTATTTTACAATTTGGCTCCATGGATGCCTAAAGAGCCTGTGCAAAAAGTCTTAAAATGCTCACTATGTCATTCTGAAACCTTCGCCCTGTCATTCTGAGCCGAAGGCGAAGAATCTAGTTTGGGCTCAGAGCTTGCCCTGAGTGCAACGAAGGGATAAACTCCGTGAAGAATCTAATATTTACAATAGGTTACGAAATCGAGATTCTTCGGCTTACGCCTCAGAATGACATTTTTGCACAGACTCTAAAGGCTTTCACTACGTATACGGCTCGCCCACCTATAGAAACATCATGTGATTACTAGAAATCTGAACTGGTATTCTCTGATATCTCCATCGCATTATCAGTGGTCTGATTAAGATCAGTATAATCCCATATAAAATTGCCGCCTTTGTAATTCAAATAGATTGAGCTAGCATCATTAGATATATTACCAGAACCTGGGGTTGCACCACCAGCGGGCTCATGGTTTACGCCACCTGCAAATGATGTGCTATTCAACACATCGTTAGCATCGTAAGTAGTTGCATTCAGCAGGTAATTAGCATGCAACGACATTATACTACCACTTAAGGCTCCACCAATTCCCCTTGCTGCGCTCGTCTTGGCGGCACCGGACAGACTCAGGAACTTTGGTATGGCCACGCCGGCTATTATACCCAGTATAACAATCACCATGATGAGCTCGATGAGGGTAAAACCTTTTTCACTTTTCAATCTTGACAACATGTTTTCCTCCTTCTTTGCTTAGAAAAAAACAATTCTAAGTCCCGCGTGTTAAAATTATCTTTAAGTATTATCCCATCCACATCGATAAAACTATCCAACTTAAACAACTCTTATTATGTCATACACTACCCCCCTTTCTAAACCTTAGTTAATTATATTGATTTCTGTAAGACACTAGACGAAAAAAACTTACTAAGCCTCCTGGGCAAGTTTGACAAGGTCCCACATTGGCATAAATATAGCCAACATGAGGAAGAGTACAACTGCTCCAAGGAAGGCAAGAAGCACAGGCTCTATAAGGCTAGAAATATTCCCGATAGCATAATCTACTTCCATGTCATAGTACTCAGAAACCTTTACGAGCATGTTGTCGAGTTCACCCGATTCCTCGCCTGCAGACATCATCTGTATCACCATCGGCGTAAAAATTTTGCTCTCCTTCATAGTGCTGGCGATGCCCTTACCCTGTTTGACGTTCTCTTTGAGATTGTCAACAACCTCGGCTATTATGACATTATCCACTACCTCTGCACAAATCTCCAGGTTTTTAATGATCGAAATTCCACTTCGATTCAAGGTGGACATGGTTCTTGTAAAAACAGACATTGCAATCTTTAGAAAAATAGGCCCAAAGATTGGGATCTTCAGTTTAAGTGCGTCCATCTGGCGACGCCCTTGTCTGGTCTTGGTATATTTGCTGAAGGCAAAGAAAAGAATTCCTGCCCCTCCAAAGAGGATATACCAGTAGTTTGAAAAAATACTATTAGCCGCTATCAGCATCCTTGTTGCCATTGGAAGTTCGAGTTCCACCGTCTCAAAGATTGACATAAAATTAGGGACTACAAATTTCATAAGTATAACTATGGCTACCAACATTGCCCCTATAACTATCTTTGGGTATCGCGTAGCGGCCTTTATCTTGGCCTTGGTCTCTGCTTCATGTTCGGCTAAAAGGGCAAGTCTTTTAAGTATATCCTCCAGTGTACCAGACGCCTCTCCAGCCCGTATCATGCTTACATAAATTTTTGAAAAGACCTTGGGATGTTTTTCAAGTGCATCAGAAAATGAGGCTCCTTCCTGGATTTCTTTTGTTACCTTCTGAAGTACTTCCTTGAAGGTTTTATTTTCCATCTGCTCATAGAGGGCCTGGATAGCCCTGAGCAGTGGTATGCCAGCGGCAAATACGGTAGAAAGTTGACGTGTAAAGACTATGATGTCCTTGGGGCGTACCTTAGGTTTTAGAAAACTTATGGAAGGACCCTTCTCCTTGGTTTTTGCCTTGCCTTCTTCCAGTGCAATGGGTATATAACCCATCTCACCCAGGCGAACCCTGGCCACATCCGCGCCTGGCGCGTCTAAGATACCCGCAACAGCCTTACCCACTCTATCTCTAGCTTTGTATTTAAAGGTCGGCATTATTTAACTTTTTTATTTATTTTATTCAATTTAACAGTCAGGCCTAACGATTAGGTCGGTTTTATGGATTTGACAGATATACGCAATCATTAATTTTCGTTATGTAAAAGAACCTATAATGATCAATTAACACAAGCTAAAACCAGACTCTATAACGGTTTTCCAGATAAATTGAACAATTTATTTTGCCTAAGTTGAGCGATTTTTTGTGTTCAATAATGCTAGTTATTACGCACTTAATATACCAACTTTTGTATATTTCGAAAAAATTTTTGTGGATTTGATTTAAGTATATGAATTTAAACATAATGTGATGAAAAATAAATGAAAAAATGAAATAAGAGAAAAACTGACAACATGGGCAACATTCCCCAATCATTACCCCAACCTGGCCGAGCCAGAACTCTCCGAGGCGTAGTCTCTACGATTCTGAG
>MAYW01000231.1 GCA_001723765.1 Candidatus Scalindua rubra | reverse complement strand
GAAAAATGAGAAAAAGATACAGGAGTAGGGGCGTAATGTTGATAATACGCCCCTACAAAACAACAAAATTATTCAGCAATTTTCATCATTTACTTTATAAAAAATAATACTTTGCGCCTTTGCGGTGGGATGAACTGTTACTTGAATTATATTCTTAAATCTCTTTGAATCAAGGATTACTTTAAGAATGATTAATGCTGAAAAAATAATAAAGTTAATATGCGGCAGAAAATATAGCCCCATGAATGCATCAGAACTTGCCGAACACTTTAAAATAGATGCATCAAGATTCAAACAGTTTTGCAACCTCTTAAGAGAACTTGAATTAAAAGGCTTAATCGTCCAGATCAAAAAGAAACAGTACGCAAACCCCAAAAAAGCCAATTTGTTAGTAGGTGTCCTGGATTGCAATCAGAGAGGTTTTGGATTCGTCGTTCCCGTAAAGGATGGTATATCTGCCGATATTTATGTTGATGAAGAGGGTATGGGGAGTGCCATGCACGGCGATATAGTCGTGGTTAGATTGCCTTCTCCTGCAAAGAGGAAAAAAGGAAAAAGAATAAGAAAAAGAGAAGTAGGACAGATTACTAATGTTTTGCGTCGTGAAAATGAAACAGTCGTTGGTACACTCAAGAAAAGCAAACATTTTAATTACGTAGCGCCCGATAATTCAAAATTGTACAGAGATATTTATGTCTCAAAGGAAGACACGCAAGATGCAAAACATGGTGACAAGGTTGTTGTCAAGATTGACCAATGGCCTGCCCGACACCTGAATGCAGAGGGGACGATATTAGAGGTTTTGGGAAGGGATGGTGAACCAGCCGTTGATATTAACTCTATTGTACACCAGTTTAAGCTCCCTTTTAAGTTTGAGAAAGACGTCATTGCCGAAACAAAGAGTTTACGCCAATCTATCAGTCCTGATGAACTTAACACAAGATTAGACCTTCGCAACGAATTGATCATCACAATAGATCCAGAAGATGCAAAGGATTTTGATGACGCAATATCCTTAAAAAAAGACAAAAAGGGTAACTGGCTCCTTGGTGTTCATGTAGCTGATGTTTCTTATTATGTTAGGCAAGGCTCAGCCTTAGACAGGGAAGCGCGAAAAAGAGGCACCAGCGTTTACTTTCCAGGCACTGTTATTCCCATGCTTCCTGAAGTACTATCAAATGGTATTTGCAGCCTTAAAGAGGGGGAAGACAGGTTAACGAAGGGTGTTTTCTTTACATATTCACCCGATGGTAAGTTATTACGTTCCGAGATCAAACATTCAGTCATAAACGTGAAAAAAAGATTTACTTACCATAATGCGACAAACAAATTAATGGAAAGTGATGAAGAAGACACAGATCCCATAACGAACACACTATTTGAGATGAGTAAGCTTGCAAAATTACTATATAAAAAACGACTGGAAGGAGGCGCGCTCGAACTGAACCTGCCTGAGATTAGCATAAGGCTTGACGAAGATGGTAAAATCGACACCATAGAAAAGGTTAGAAGAGATATTTCACACCTGATTATTGAAGAGTTTATGATTGCGGCAAACCAAACTGTAGCAACCTTTATGCGCCAAAAAGGCTTACCATCAATAAGTCGCATTCATCTTGAACCTGATGAAGGCGAGATGCGTGATTTTGCAGAGTTTATCTTCAATTGTAAAAACAAGAACATAAATCCATTTGATAAACGAAAGTTACAAGCCTTCATGGATGAAGTATCTGGCCATCCTGAAAGCTACATAATAAACCTGATGTTGCTTAAGTCCTTGAGGAAGGCTGAGTATTCTGCTACTAAAGCATCTCATTTTGCACTCGGATTAGAACACTACACACACTTCACTTCTCCCATACGTCGTTACCCTGATCTGATCGTACACAGTCTTTTAGACATGTTTTTCAAAGGTCAACTAAAGTCTGAAAAGATTAAGGCTCAATGGAATGAAAAGATTACGGGTTGGGCAAAACATTGTTCAATTACCGAAAAAAGATCGGAGGAAGCTGAACGTGAGATAATAAAACTTAAGTTACTCAGGCACCTGGAAGAACATGCCGACAAGGTGATGGAAGGTATTATTACGGGTGTTCAGGAATACGGACTCTTTGTACAAATAGATGAGTTCCTGCTAGATGGTCTTGTCCATATAAGAACACTCACAGATGATTTTTACGAGCTCGACAAGAAGAGGCTTTCTCTAATTGGCACCAGGAGAGGTAGGGTATATAGCTTTGGAGATGTAGTCAAAGTCAAAATCACAAACATTGACTTATTGAAAAGAGAGGTTGACTTTGTGATCGTGTAAAAGGAAATATTCATAACTCTTAAATATTTACCTTGACACGAGTATGACAATAGTTATACTATGCGTATGAAAACTGCTATATCAATTCCTGATAAAACATTTGAAGCTGCTGAACAATTGGTCAAACGTCTAGGCATTTCACGTAGTGAATTGTATTCAAAGGCGATTTCATCTTACATTAAAGAGCACCGTAATGATAGTGTTACTAAAATTCTGAATGAGATATATGCCGATGAAAAATCTTCACTTGATCAAGTTGCTCAATATTTACAGTTCACTTCTATATCAAAGGATAAATGGTAGTGCGTCGAGGTGAGGTATGGTGGGCTTCATTGCCCAATCCAACTGGTTCAGTACCTGGATTTCGCCGTCCATTAGTAATTGTTCAATCCAACGATTTTAACCGAAGTCGTATCAATACAATTATTGCTATTGTTGTTACCTCCAATCTCAAGCTTGCTAGAGCGCCAGAAAATATATTGCTATCCGCCAAAAGTACAGGGCTTCCCAGGAACTCTGTAGCAAATGTTTCACAGATAATCACCGTAGATAAATCTTTCTTAACTGTAAAGGTTGGGAAGTTAACATCAAAACAAATGCAACAACTTGAAGAAGGTTTACGCTTAGTGCTATCATTATAATTTGTTCATATCAATGCATCAAAACGGTCAGTTAAAGAAATATCTTACATTACACCAGAACTTTTATGAAGACACATTGACTCCAGAGGCTGTCAAACAAGGCACAAGGGTCATAAAACAATTCTCAAAGAGATTACGCAATTATTTCAATCTAACCGAATAACATATAGCTTTAGTCTCTTAATAAAAATATTTTGACCAATTTTGGCAAAGCTGAGCTTAGCTCTGCAAAAGATTTCAATTTGCGATTTAGGAATTCAGAAATTGGGGAATACCTTAATCCCTCAATTCCTCAATATTTATAATTCCGACTCGTTCGGGTTAGGAAACTACAAATAAAAAGTGCCCCTAATATCCCTTGTCATTTCCTACAATACATTTGCCAATATGAAATAATTCTTGTTTTATTTTCGTGCAGTCAAGGGGAGACTCGAGCCCTTTGACCTTTTATTTAGTCCTGAAAAACTAGGTCCTAGGGCCCCGGATTCTTTGCGTCTCACAAGAAGGCCAGTCCCTTAACGACCGTCAACACCACCAGGCTGTGCATAATGATAAGGATGACAAGCGGGCACAGGATCCAAAGACGGGCTGTAACTACCTGATCGGACGGGTTTGAACCCGTGTCGTTGGCGGTGCGGTCCGGCATATAAAAATGTCTGGGAAAAAGAATAACAACCGAGCCTGTGACCACGAACAGGCCGCTCCAGCCCAGTAGCCAACCGGGATAAACACCCTCAAACGTCCCGTCGTGTGCTATAACATTGAAAAGAGATACGCACATCAAGGCTGCTCCCGCAGCTCCAAAGACTATAATTCCCAGAGCCTTCTTGTATTGTTTTAGACATCCGATCCATGTCCAGCCGCCTGCCGGCGTCGTTCTAAGGCCGACGAGAGTAAAGATCCCAATAACGGTTGCTGCAGAGTTCATGATCATATCTCGCCAACCATATTGCCGATTAGGTAAAATCCCTTGCATCATTTCATCAACAATACCTAGTGAAGCGGCACATATAAAAACAAGACAAAATATCCCTTTGCCCTTGTAATCAAGAGAAAGGGCCTCAAACAGAATCCATGACATGACCACATATTCGGGTATGTGGATATATTTGTTCGGGTTGGGTTCTAAAGAAATAAAGATCCAAACGATGATCGTACAGGGAATTAACAGTGTCAGGGCCTTTATATCCTTTTTCAGAGCCAGGACCGCAATAAAAAAAACAACCCCCATAACGATGATGATGGTGATGGCAATTTTTCCGGGAATTGCAGCTGAGAAGTGCTTCACAATAGCATTATAGATAACAAATAAATGTGGGAGCATGAAAGTATAGACTACCACTAAAGCCCACAACAAGACTCGTAGAATGGAGATGCTTTCTTTATGCCTCATTTGAGGGGTCATGTAACCATCTGCTTTGTTAACATCTTTTTCTAATATTGTTTCTAGCTCTTGTTTCATTTTGGTATGTAATTATATATGTTGGCAAGAAGGTTTATGTAATTTTACCTCCCTGTAAAAACAAACTTAACTTATGAAAAGCATATCCATCACTCGATGGGTTATATATTATTTCTCTATAAAAACTTATTTTTAAGCAAAATTTTTCGTTTCATTAAAAGTTTAAAGTGCCTAAAGTTTGAGGTGAGCTAAAATTGTGGTTATTCTGGGGTTAATAATAATGGTGCTGTTTACTAAAATCAATAGGGTTTTTAGGGGGTTACATCTTCTGTGCGAATCTGTATTAATTCCTGATCATCCTGTAATGCCTTTTTCTTGCAAATAAAGCCTCACACTGACAGGATCAACTCCTAATATTTAAGAGAGCTTACCAATACTGATAAAACCCTCTTTATAAGACTCAAGTGCAACCGATTTTCTGTGTACAATCTTATCGAGGTCATATTTTGAATCGACTGCATCTCTTACAAGTTCGCCAAGAGTTTTTTTATCTCTTTTTTATGTATTCTTCCGTCCATTTCAGTACATTTTCAGCAAGACTTATGGCCTCTTCCACATCGTGCATAGTTATTTCTTCCCAATGGCCGGGATAACTGGTTTCAACTGCGTAAGGTGTTAAAATCCCTATATCCATGATTTCAGGTGGCAGGGAAATACCGGCCTTCTCAAGAATATCAATGAGTTCTTCTAAATCATGTGTCAAAGGGAAGTCAATCTTACAAAAGAGAAGGACTGCTTTTAGTGCCTTTTCTACTGCCTGTTGGGTATGAAAACATGTCTGCTCATGCAAAACGTCTTCGTTTTCTTTTCCAAGTTGTGCAAGTTTAAAATCACTGAGCGCATGGGTTATCCAGTCTTCAGGTGTGGTGGGTGTTCGTCTTTTAGCTGGTTGATTCATAGACAATTTCCCCATTCCGTATCGCCTCTTTATAAATCAAACCCGGTGTGTTTACTAACTCCTCCAGTTTGCCTTCCTGTACAACCAGAATATCCATGGACATGATTATTCCCTTTAAAGCACGCCGAATACGGACACTTTCCTTCCGTGTGTTTTTAATTTCATTACCGGTTATTACAAGGATATCCAGATCGCTGGATACATGCATGTCTCCACGAACGTAAGAGCCGAAAAGGATCAATTTTCGAGGCCGACTTATCTCTACGATCTTCCGGATAACCATTTGAACCTTTTGAGGAGTTATTTCCCACAATACAGTCATATTACATCTCCAGTACAATCTGCGGTATCATCATTTCCCAACATAACAAGAACGTTTGTATTTTATACACTTATATACTTTGTGTCTATAAAATAGATATTAGTCTCTAAATCGACAATTTTCTTGCTTTTTTTGACTGGAAATTGTCGATTTAGAAGACTGTTGGTTTGTTTTCTACCCATTCAGCAGCAAGTGAAATCCCCCCTTTATGAAAAGGGGGGAAGATGAGATATTAGTGATTTGG
>MAYW01000230.1 GCA_001723765.1 Candidatus Scalindua rubra | reverse complement strand
GGCAAAAGAAATTTCGGAGGAATTGGAGAAACAAAGTCAAAAGATTCATGAATTAGAAAAGAATTTAAAACCCGTAGAGGTTGAGGACAAAAGGAAACTTCAACAATTGAAGGAAAAAGTGGCATCTAACCAATCCATACAAAAATTTTTAAAGGCACAAACAGATTATGTCCAATTAATGACAAAAGTTAATGAGAATATAGAAGCTGAACTAGCACCTAAAAGAGACTAAATACTTTCAGTAATCATTATCATGAGATTTTTTGAACAACTTCCTTTCGAACATCTTATTATATCCTGTCCAATTATCACCGGAATCCCTGTCTCCTGAGATTGCCTTGTTAAATGCATGTATTTTTGCATCGAGATTGTCAAGGTAATGGAGTGCAAGGGCTTCTAACGTCATTGGAAGTTTTGGCGAACCCCATTCGTACTCTCCATGGTGACTCAAAATCATATGCCTTAATAGGTCTAACAAAGTTTTTGGAAAGTCGTCTATATATTTAACTTTTTCCCCGATCATAAGTATTCCTGATATTAGATGTCCTATGAGTTGGCCTTCATCTGAATAATGAAAATTATTTTCATAATGAAGTTCACTTATCTTACCTATATCGTGTAGTATTATCCCGCAGATTAACAAATCCCTGTTTAAGGAAGGATAGAGTGGTGCGATTTTTACTCCTAACTTTGTGACAGATAAAGTGTGTTCCAGCACACCTCCCAGAAATGCATGATGGTATTGTACTGCTGCTGGTACTGAGCAAAAATTCTTACAAAAATCCTTGTCACTAAAAAAAAGATTAAGAAGTTTTTGCAAATGAGGTTGTTTAATCGAACCAGCAATCTGTTTTAATTCAGAAAACATTTCATTTATGTCTTTTTCAGTACTTGGCAGGTAATCCTCAAGTTTGATATCTTTCTGGTTTGTTTTTGAAATGTTTTTTATGATTAATTGCATTCTGTTTTGGTAAATCTCCGTCCTACCTTTAATCCTTAAAAATGTATCATTACCGAGAGATTCAAAAAATGGCGCACTTGCATCCCACATCCTTGCTTCAATCATTCCGGTACGATCAGATAGCCGCACTTGTATATATAAACTTCCGTTCTTTGTTGTCCTCAACTCTTTGCTTTGCACTAAAAATATATCGTCAATTGTATTGCCACTATTAAATTGTGATATAAACTTTCTTGGCATCTTTAATTTCCGAATCTGAACCAAGCCCACCCCGGGGGTGGGCTTGGTTTAACCTTGCTTTATGAATAACGCAAATTTATTAACGATTGTTTATGATGTGATGTAATACTGTAAAGATAACTCAATGAACTTGATATGATAAAAACGTAAGATTAACATATATTCTAAGCGTCTTAGTAACTTAAGTGAGATTTTACGTGACTGTTTTCTTAAAGTCAAGATAATATAATTTAAGCCTTTGAACAAACTTTTACGAGTTGACAATGAAAGGGCCGAAGTTTATAAATTAATCTCGGAAAGAAGTAAATTTACTATAAAAGCAAGTCGCCCGGGTCGACTCTGAATAAGCCCACAGAGCCGACTCCAGCTACACTCAGACTGTGTTATAATTGTCATCCAGAACCAGGTCCTGAACCGGATTCAGGATCTCACGATTTCGGGGTCTCTAAGGTCCCTAACCTATTGAAATCATTAGATTCTGAATCAAGTACAGAATGACAAAACAGGAGCAACCTTTATTGTGACACAGTCTGCCTGCTTGTCGGGCAGGCGGTCGGGTTGACAAATCCACCTAAATCCCCCCCTATCTCCCCCTTTTAAAAAGGGGGGAAAGAGGGGGATTTATTTAATTCATTTACTATAATATGTGAAGGCTAAAGAATCTGTGCAAAAAGGGGGCATTTATAATTTAATTATAAGACTTTCCAAAAGCAAGGAAATCAAGATCGGACGACTTGGCAGTTTTATTTTTCCTAAAGGCTTTTATGTGTACACGGGAAGTGCCCAGAATGGTCTTGAAAAAAGAATAAATAGACATCTTTCAAGTAGTAAGAAGTTCTATTGGCATATTGATTACCTTCTGTCTTACGCAAGGATTATAAAGGTACTCAGACATATTGGGGACAAAAAGGTCGAATGTAAATTAAATCGTATGATTGGTAGAAGTGATAGCGCAAATCTTATTGTAAAAAAGTTTGGTTCTTCAGACTGCAATTGTGAAACGCATCTTTATTACTTTAAAAACATTCAAGCACATTTACCCGAATTCGATTGAATAATATAGAGATTTTCTTTTTAAGTTTTTGGGATTTGAAATCTTTAACCTTTTATTTTAAAAAAAAATCCTTATCTGTGCGCATCTGTGGAGATCCGTGTCCTATTAATTGAATAAATACCTGGCTTAATCGAATAGCTTGTATCTTATTATACAATACAAAGCGACAACACCGTCTTTCCATCCTATTTTCTTACCTTCATCGTAATCTCTTCCGCTATATGATATTGGCATTTCGTATATTATACATTTTTTTTTGGCTAATTTTACGGTTATCTCTGGTTCGAAGCCGAAACGATTTGACCTGATATTAATATTCTTTATGACTTCTGTTTTAAAGATTTTATAGCATGTTTCCATATCCGTTAAGTTTAGGTTTGTCAACATGTTTGATAATGTAGTTAACATTTTATTGCCAATATAGTGCCAGTAAAACAACACTCTATGAGGTCCACCCAAAAAACGAGATCCATACACTGCATCGGCTCTTCCGTCCAGAATTGGCTCAATTAGCGAAGAATATTCTTGGGGATTATATTCTAAATCGGCGTCTTGAATTATCACGATGTCTCCAGTAACATGTTGAAAACCTGTTCTTAAAGCAGCGCCTTTACCACGGTTTTCTTCGTGGAAAAATTTTTTAATATTATTTCCGCTTATTTTATTTATTATGTCTCTTGTTCCATCATTTGAACAATCATCAATTATGATTATTTCCTTTTCAAATTCTACATTTTGTACTCTTCTTACGATTTCATCGATAGTATCCTTTTCATTATAGGCAGGTATAACTATTGATAATTTAGGCTTGTTTTCCATTATGTTACCCAAGTGTTTGTTCCAATTTAGGTTAAGATTAAATCAAAACAGAAAACATTGTCAATGAAATAAATTCTAGAGAAGACATGCTAAATTCCTACAAAAAGCCTTGAATGTAACAGGTGTTTCTGATACTATTTCACACTACTCGTGGACATTTTCTGGGATGTAGCAAAAAGTTTTAGGGTACGATGCCTATTAGAAAAGCCATTCGATATGTAAATAGGGAATTATGGGTAATATTGCGCATGTATAAGAATTAGACAAATCTTTTGCAGTAATAGTTCAGCCCACCGCAAAGGCCTGCGCTGAACGTAGGTGAAGTGACGCAAAGAAAAATTTGAGAAAAAAAACGTAAACGTTCATTCCCCCTCGTTCACACGCTCCCCTGTGGAATAGAACTACTGTATTATTCCATAGGGTGGGAACGATAGGATCATTGAATCTGAGTAGGGGCGTATTGCAATACGCCCTTACAAAAACGTCTAAAAAAAACGGTTTTGGGGTCTTTTCACTATTTTTTTAAAAACTTTGCGGTTCCCCTGTTAGATAATGTAAAATAACCGTTAGTTGTACGATAAGCGCACATTAATCACGATAAACGTAGTTGACTGTTGGATAAGTTCTATCTAACAGGGTGAATTTGCGTTTTCGAGGTGAACTATTACCTTTGGTCTTTGTAGCTAGATGTAAAGATGTTTTGTGAAAGAGGAAAGGAGGCTTGAAAATATGGAGAATAAAATTAGGGTAGCAATTGCTGGTGTTGGAAATTGTGCTAGTTCATTGATTCAGGGGATAGAGTACTATAGATATAATGGTGATACTATTGGGCTGATGAATTATGACCTTGAAGGTTATAAACCCGGTGATATTGAAATTGTTGCCGCATTTGATGTAGACAAAAGGAAAGTTGGAAAAGATGTTAGTGAAGCAATATTTGCTAAGCCTAACAATACAAAGGTCTTCAAAAAGGATATCAAAAATTATGGTACAATTGTCAAGATGGGGGAGGCGCTTGACGGTGTATCTGACCATATGAAGGATTATCCTGAAGATAGAGCATTTCTGCTTTCTGATGAAGAGACTTGTAATGTAGTTAAGGAATTAAAAAATACCAATGCAGATATTTTATTGAATTATTTACCAGTCGGTGCAGAAGAAGCAACAAGATTCTATGCAGAATGTTGCTTAGAAGCGGGTGTCGCATTAATAAATAATATTCCAGTATTCATAGCATCCGACAGAAGTTGGGCTAAAAGATTCATGGAGAGAGGATTGCCCATAATAGGTGATGATATAAAGGCACAACTTGGCGCTACAATAACACATAGGACTCTAACAAGGCTTTTTAGAGATCGTGGTGTAAAACTTGATAGAACTTATCAACTTAATACAGGTGGAAATACTGATTTTTTGAACATGCTTAATAAAAGTCGCCTTAAATCCAAGAAAATCTCAAAAACTGAAGCTGTCCAATCACAATTGGATATACCTCTAGAAGCAGAAAATATTCATATAGGTCCCAGTGACTATGTTCCTTGGCAAAATGACAATAAGGTTTGTTTTTTAAGGATGGAAGGCAGGATGTTTGGTAGCATACCTATAGAACTTGAAGTTAGGTTGTCTGTTGAAGACTCTCCAAATAGCGCTGGTGTGGCTATTGATGCCATCAGATGTTGTAAGCTTGCTCTGGATAGAAAGATTAGCGGACCTTTAATTGCTATCTCAGCATTTACAATGAAACACCCTCCAGTTCAATATCCAGATACTGTTGCAAAGGAAATGGTAAAAGAATTTATCTATGGGGGTGAGAAGTATGAGGATTTTGATTATAGTGAGAACCGTAGTGAGAATGTTGAATTCATTTCTGACCTAGATGAGTCAGGGCCAAAGGGGTTTTGAAAAGTTGAACCTTTTAATTATGTAATGGTTCTATACGAAAGGACTTATAAACTTTGCCAGAAAATTTTATGTCAGAAAAAATGTTTGCTTTATACTAGCGTGAGTTTATTATGAAATTGATTTTTGTAGAGAGAGTTTAAGCTGTAACCGGTTGTATTATTATTGGTTACGGCTTTTTTTTATGGCAAGAATTGTTGTATACACTGATTAGTAATATTTTTGTATTGACAATGTGCGTATATATGTCCAAAAAACCTAGAAATGATCTGACATCTGGAATTACTCTCTTGCTGGGAGCCATCGGACGGGTTTGTATGCCTACCAGCAAAAGAGCTTGGTGGAATTGGGCAAAGACAACTACCTGTGAATACTTACTCAGGCGCAGTTTGAGTAAGATAGATAGTCAGCATTTTTGGGATTTAATGGATGCTCTTCCTGTAGAAGCAATAGGACAGATCAGAAAATCAAGGTACATTTTTTTATTTGCGTACTTGGGTATCTCCTTGCCGCAATCGTGTGGCGTGAAACAAGAACAAAGACACACTTTAAACAGGGATTTTTATGCATATAAAAAACCCTCTAAGAGCTACTCGAAGTCAAACACCAGGGTTCTATTTTCCCACCATGGTATTTTGATTTCTTCCAAAGAATTAACCCATTCCATTATTACAGGATTATAGTTTTTTAAGCCAAGTTTTACCTTTATTATGTCCCCTTTAATGCTAATAGTGGTTTTTATATCTATAAAGTTTCTCGATATTGTTTTAGGAGTGGCATTTTTAAACCATTTGGTCTTCTGAGCTAATATTTTATATAATGTATTGGCAATAAGTGTCATTGCAATATCAAAGTCAACCTTTACAACCACAGGGGATGCTAATGCATTGAGATTGAAGAAGTC
>MAYW01000229.1 GCA_001723765.1 Candidatus Scalindua rubra | reverse complement strand
AACCATAATTGGTTTCTCTGTTTGTTAGCAAATCCGATATCATGCAAGAAGGGATCTATTGTTTTATAGCAGCAATTCTCGGTGAGAGTCCCAAAAGCAGCCAAAAAAAGATATTAGCATTACGTTGGCAATGTTGAAAGATTTTTAATATGTATTTTTTTTAGAATGGGTATAAACAGGCAAGAGTGACATACTTTTGGGCAAACGAATTCTATAGGATTGGATTTCAGCAGAAATAGATTAAACTTATTTGAATTTTATGGAGGTTGAAAGGATAGTTTATATTTTCTTGGAGTTAAAGCAAAATCAAGTAAGTGTTGCCATGTTTCAAAGATCAGAAGCCTTATATAAGCCCGAAGGGTTTCCCACAGATTTCGTTTACTGCCAAATTTCTTTCGACAGGCTTGATACAGGTAATCTGTAAGTTCAAAGATTTGATGAAAGAAAAAGGCAAGTAGAGTTAAGAGAAAAAAATTGAAGCAGAGATTTTCCCTCCCATGGCCATAATTGTGTTCTATATGATACCCCTGATTTTTAAGGGTGTTAAAGCATTCATTTTCTATTTTCCAGCGGCACCTGGCTCCTTTCACTAATGTTGCAACATTTTCCCGGGTGATTTCCAGGTCGGTAACCCAGCTACTTTTGAATGTAACTTTTTCATTTCCGTCTTTATCTATTGTAATGATTTTGTATCGAAAAAAATTAACATATATTGAATTATTTCTTCCATTTAGCGGCACATTATTAACCCATTCATATTCATGGATTCGGCCTTTTTCATCCGTAACACGTAATTCATTTATGTCCTCTTTATCGTAGGCATTAATACATTGCATCAAATATTTATGATCATCCGGTTTAGCTATAAATATGTAGTGATATCCTGATTTCAGCACATCCGAAATAAATGGCTGTTTGGAAAAAAGGCCATCACCAACGATAATAAGACCCAGTTGAGGATGATCTTTTTTAATTTTAGGTATTATTCGTTTTGCCGCATTAATTTCACAATCTTGTTTTTTGTTTCCATCTGTGTTTCTGATTTCCTCCGGCATTAAAGGGATCACCTGGCGTATGCCCGGGTGCATTATTGCTGCCTGTAATACTTTATGAGAATAACTTACAACTCCATTTTTATGCTCTGCGGTTAGACAACTCTCACAATGTATGCTTTGAGAGTGAAAATATTGTGTCGCGTCAATAGAGCAGACATAAAAACCCGGGAAAAGCTGGTATTGTAGTAAATGCTTACCTCTTTGAAGTCGCGAAAAGTAGTCTTTAAAAATCGGGTTGAGTTGTTCGCTTTTTACGTCATCGACAATATCTCTAAGCTGTGTTTCTCCCGGAATGTCATTGACGCTAAAAAGTGTTTCTAAATTGTGGCGGTTTTCGGCTTCTTTAAGACGTTGTTGAAATTGCAGTAATGATGGATCCTGAAAGTACATACAAGCAAACCCGGACATCATTGCATCGTGTATGGTATAATCTGTTCTTGCCTGCTCCCTTGTATCAGGTAACTTATGTAAAAGAGAAGAAAGGCCGTGACGCAAACTGCCAAAGCTGAGATGTTTTTTGGGATTCATAAGCATTCCTGAGATAGATTTTTAGCTCTTGTCCTGTCTAAATCGGAAATAGCGCTCAGCAAAGCCTGGCGTTCTAAAACAGGTATTGTTTTTAGTCGTCTAATCCATCTTTCTGATTTCAGCTTGATCCGTTCACGTTCCCGGAAAGTGTCACCTAGATAACGATAATTGTGTAATTCCTCAAAGTCAAGACAAATTCCATAGGTATGGGCCCCTAAAATTCCATAGTTAAGGCAAAAAAATTTATTTGTTTTTGCCTTCCTTTCTCTTAAGATTTTTTCTTCTATAGCTTTGCCCATTAATCTTAATAACTATAGAATGATGAACAACCCTATCAATAATTGCCGAAGAGAGAACATTATCAGAAAATATATCACCCCACTGATCAAAATTCTTGTTTGAGGTGATTATAAGCGATCCATTTTCATACCTTTTTGAGATTACCTCAAAGAAGTCATCAGCGCTATAATTTGGCAATTTTTTAAAACCCAACTCATCCAGGATCAATAAATCAAATGAGAGATAATAGCGAAGCTTCTGATAAAAACTATTATCTGCTTTAGAAAAATGCAGATTCTGAAGCATTTCACCAACTGAGGTAAATAGTACCTTATATCCCTTTAAGAGCGCTTTTAAACCTATGCCTATAGATAAATGAGTCTTGCCTGTACCAGGATTACCTATGAAGACCAAATTCTTCTTTTCAGAGACAAACTGACATGTGGCACAATCATTAATCAGCTTACGGTCAATTGATGGTTGGAAATTATAATCAAATTCTTCAAGACTCTTATGGTAGGGGAATTTTGCTTTATTATGCCTTTTTTTATAACTGTTGCCTTTACGGTTGCTTGCTTCATCTTCGAGAAGTAATTCCAGAAACTCTGTATAAGACAATTGCCTGTCACGGGCGTAACTTAGCCTATCTTCCAATGAATTATATATACCGGAGAGCTTATACTCTCTTAACCTGCTTTTAAGTGTATTCACCGCCAAACCTCCCCTCCTGCTGAGTTGACTCAAATTCTAACGGCAAGGCATACGCCCCGTTCTCGCATATATTCTTAACCGTTTGATACCTGTATGCACCGTAAGCCAGGGCCCTCTTACATGCCTGATCTAATATCTCCACAGGATACTTTCTCCTCAAAGCCAATATCCCCTTAACTGATTGAGACCAATATGATTTCTGTTCCTTAAGAATCAGGAAAAACAACTGCTCGGCAAATGTCCCTATCTCTTTCATCTTTATCTGGTATTTCTCCTGATATTGAGTTTCTGAGTATTGTTTGTATGGAGGATAATGATTAGTATCTGTACTAAACTCCCCTCTACCATGAATCCTCTTATGTAACGCTATTTGTCTCGACTGGTAATAGATTCTCAGTAAATTCTCTTCCAACTCTATCTCTACTTCTTTTCCAACATATTCAAATGGTACACTGTAATAATTTGAATCCACAAATATGTGACAGTCATGATATACTCGACGAGTGCCACCTGCAGGCAATTGATATCTCGTCTCAGGCAATGGTAAAAGCCTTTGACGTTCCTCTTCTTCAAATACATCTGCAGGAACCTTCTTTGTGGTACCATGTACTCGTTTATTTGCCCTTTTCGTCCATTCCCGTAACTTTATATCACAATCTGTACCGTCCCTAAAGTCTCTGCCTTTAAAGAAATTCCCTTTTACATACTTTATCCCCGATTCCACCTTGCCTTTATCATTCGGGTGGTATATCCGGCACGGTAACGGCCTGAAACCATAATATTCTGCAAAACACTTGTATATCCTCTGATATACTACTTCGTAGAAATTAGCCTTAAGCACTGCTGCCTTTAGATTATCTATCCTTACTACTTCAGGCACACCACCAAAGTACTCAAAGGCATTTATATGACAATTAATAAAAGTCTCTACCCTCTGATCATATACCTTCTCGTAGTAATCATACCGGCTGTAACTGAGCTTCATATTAAATACCCAGCTCTTCCTTCGCTTACCGTTATTATCTCTTATCATACCAATATATCCAAAATCTACCTGTGCTTCCTGCCCACAAGCTGTATGTATCCTTACAAAGATATTTTCCTTGCGCTTGAGCTTCCTTATACATTTCTTTACTGATGAATATGACCCGCTGAAACCTTCTCTTACCAATTCCTCATGTATCCTTACTCCACTTAACCCTTCTTCAAGCATCTTCATAACCATTTCCTTAAGGGGATCTACCACACTTTTACGTTTCTTTGCTTCAGGATACTCATTACCCTTCTCTAATGCTTTTATCACCTTATTTACCGTTTTCCAGTCATGCCTCGTCAGCCTCGCTATCTCACTCTTTGATTTACCAAGCTTCCATAATGTCTTGATTGTCGTATACATGGCTAATCCTAACATCATTCCCTCCTCTGGCTTTTTAAGGAGGGATTTTATCAATTTCTATAGTTCATATCTTTATATGTATTCTTCTTGTCAAATTTGAGTATTAACTTAATCATCACTGGCAATATTACTTAATTATATCGGTCATTAAGGTGTGTAAAACTACGTTTTACACACCTTAATGACTATTTGTTGCCTATGGAATTTTAAGGGCCCTAAGGTATGGAATTTATTTTACCATTGACGACACGGCCTTTCTTCTCTTTTACATAAGTTACCTGATACAAGGGAGCAGGCAAGAACAGATTATACCATACACGATGCAATGATGTCCGGGTTTGCTTGTATGTACTTTCAGGATCCATCATTACTGCAATTTCAACAACGTCTTAAAGAAGCCGAAAACCGCCACAATTTAGAAACACTTTTTAGCGTCAATGACATTCCGGGAGAAACACAGCTTAGAGATATTGTCGATGACGTAAAAAGCGAACAACTCAACCCGATTTTTAAAGACTACTTTTCGCGACTTCAAAGAGGTAAGCATTTACTACAATACCAGCTTTTCCCGGGTTTTTATGTCTGCTCTATTGACGCGACACAATATTTTCACTCTCAAAGCATACATTGTGAGAGTTGTCTAACCGCAGAGCATAAAAATGGAGTTGTAAGTTATTCTCATAAAGTATTACAGGCAGCAATAATGCACCCGGACATACGCCAGGTGATCCCTTTAATGCCGGAGGAAATCAGAAACACAGATGGAAACAAAAAACAAGATTGTGAAATTAATGCGGCAAAACGAATAATACCTAAAATTAAAAAAGATCATCCTCAACTGGGTCTTATTATCGTTGGTGATGGCCTTTTTTCCAAACAGCCATTTATTTCGGATGTGCTGAAATCGGGATATCACTACATATTTATAGCTAAACCGGATGATCATAAATATTTGATGCAATGTATTAATGCCTACGATAAAGAGGACATAAATGAATTACGTGTTACGGATGAAAAAGGCCGAATCCATGAATATGAATGGGTTAATAATGTGCCGCTAAATGGAAGAAATAATTCAATATATGTTAATTTTTTTCGATACAAAATCATTACAATAGATAAAGACGGAAATGAAAAAGTTACATTCAAAAGTAGCTGGGTTACCGACCTGGAAATCACCCGGGAAAATGTTGCAACATTAGTGAAAGGAGCCAGGTGCCGCTGGAAAATAGAAAATGAATGCTTTAACACCCTTAAAAATCAGGGGTATCATATAGAACACAATTATGGCCATGGGAGGGAAAATCTCTGCTTCAATTTTTTTCTCTTAACTCTACTTGCCTTTTTCTTTCATCAAATCTTTGAACTTACAGATTACCTGTATCAAGCCTGTCGAAAGAAATTTGGCAGTAAACGAAATCTGTGGGAAACCCTTCGGGCTTATATAAGGCTTCTGATCTTTGAAACATGGCAACACTTACTTGATTTTGCTTTAACTCCAAGAAAATATAAACTATCCTTTCAACCTCCATAAAATTCAAATAAGTTTAATCTATTTCTGCTGAAATCCAATCCTATAGAATTCGTTTGCCCAAAAGTATGTCACTCTTGCCTGTTTATACCCATTCTAAAAAAAATACATATTAAAAATCTTTCAACATTGCCAACGTAATGCTAATATCTTTTTTTGGCTGCTTTTGGGACTCTCACCGAGAATTGCTGCTAAAAACAATACCTGTTTTAGAACGCCAGGCTTTGCTGAGCGCTATTTCCGATTTAGACAGGACAAGAGCTAAAAATCTATCTCAGGAATGCTTATGAATCCCAAAAAACATCTCAGCTTTGGCAGTTTGCGTCACGGCCTTTCTTCTCTTTTACATAAGTTACCTGATACAAGGGAGCAGGCAAGAACAG
>MAYW01000228.1 GCA_001723765.1 Candidatus Scalindua rubra | reverse complement strand
TTTAAATAAAAATATTATGCTTATGATAATATCAGAAACAGTTGTTTGCTTGTTAAAAGAAAATGATTAATAACAAAGCTGTGGAATAATAAAGAGTTCTTTGAGTTTTAAACCAGTAACAACCCGTTTGAGCCAAAATCAAACAGCTTTATATTTAGCTATTCTTTATACTTAAGGGAAAGTTTGAAAACCGTAGGTTTTCATTTGACAACCTGGCAGCAGAACACATCAGAAATTTATCCCTTTTTAGTTCTGGCTCGGCCAGGTTGGGTACTTAAGCAAAAAACGTGGGTGAGATAACTTAAGAAGTTCGTCATATGTTTCATAAGATTTGCCAAATATGCGGTTTGACCTTGTGTATAAAAAAATCAGCTTATATCGTTTCCGCTTTGAAGTTTTAAACCATACTTGTCAAGTTTATCCTTTATTTCATCGACATATGTCTGCTTAATGCCCTCTTGTCCTAAAAGTTCAGCTTCTGTTTTGAATAATAAATCATCTACTGTTTCAATCCCTATCTTTTTAACAGCATTAATACAACGTTTAGAAAGGTCTAGCTCAGAAATTGTTTCTGGTACATTCTCTTTATCACCGATTACATTGGCATCAATAAAATTCTCCACTTGACTTTTTTCCTCAACTGCCTGTCCAAGATGCAATCCCTTTTGGCTCAGTATATTTTTAATTTCGCCCAAAGAGGTTTCACCGAAATTTTTATATGATAACAACTCGGTTTCGGTTACTTTTGTTAAGTCATCCAGTGTTTTTATGTTCATGCGTTCAAGGCAATTTTTGCTTCTAACAGAAAGTTCAAAATCTGAGATTGGTATATTTAAAACTTCGGTCTCTTTGTCTTGTTTCCTTACTCTATCCTCATCATAGTGCATTCTTATACCTGCTTTTGCGTCATTGAGGAAAAGTCTTGCTTTTTCGTGATTTGGGTCTGATCTTAATACTGTTTCAAAACAAGAAATGGCCTTTTCATAATCATTATGATCTTCATAAAGTAAGCCTAGATTAATTATTACGTTGGAATATGCTGGAACTTCATTAATAAATTTTTCGTAGTAATCAATAGCCTTTTCATCCTCTCCGTTTAGGTCATAGTCGTAGGCTAAACGAAATAATGTGTTGGGGTGGGTGGGATTTATTTCTAATGCCCGATTATAGTGTGTCATAGCATCATCATACTCGCCAAGGTCATCAAGACAATGTGCCCATTGATAGTGAAGGTTAGCTTCGTTATCATGTTCTTTTGATAGTTTTTGTATCAATTTTAGTGCGTCTTGAAGGTTACCAGACATTCTTTGTGTATCTGCTATATCCATTTGTATATCGAACTCTTCTGTATCTGCTCGTTTTGAACGTTCGAAATAATCAATTGCTGTTTCATAGTTTCTGAGTTCTTGGTGGCATTTTCCCAGAAAATAACATGCAATTTTACGAGACTGTGATTCGGAAAGTACTTCTATGGCTTCGTCCAGTCTTCCCAAGACCCAGAGGCATATACCTAGAATTAATGTATTTTTTTTTGCTTCTGGAGTGTCGTCCTCTATCTTGCTGATGGATAATCTTAATATTTTTACCATTTTATTTAGTTTTTCATAGTTATCTTCAGAAACATAAGTTTGCTTTTTTAATTGAATTATGCTTTCCCTGCTTAAGGCTTCTGGAGATAAAATTTCATTGATATTTAGTTCGCTATTTATCATTAACTTCCGCTCCTAAAATAATTCGATTTATTTACAGTAATAATTTTATCAAAATTGAATAAATTTTATTGCGACATCCAGTATCTATGTAATGAAAGTTCTCCATGTATACTAAATATGAAGCCTATTAAAGAATTCTTACTACATATTGTATATGAAAATATATTTTTGTCAATATCTTACGCAGAAATTCTATTTAGTAACTATTGGAAGGTTCAAATATTCAAATGAATTACTTAAACTAGATGTAAGTTAATATATATAAATAAATTTCAAAATGCAAATGAAAATTTGTCCGAAATTAAAGGTTTGACTAATACTTAGGACTATGATATAGATAAAATTCACATCGTTAAAAAATGTTTGTCATTTTTCTTAATCCTACCTATTAAGTATGCTTTTAAAATCGGTACACAACTCTTTAATAAATATAATTTGTGATGAAAAACAAGGTTGAAGTTAAAATAGGTGATATAATTTTTGGAGAAAGACAACCATTGGTCTTGATTGCGGGGCCTTGTGTTATAGAAACAGAAGAAGGTTGTTGTCGTATTGCCGAGAAAATAAAAGACGTAACTAATAAATTAGAAATTCCATTTATATTCAAGGCGTCATACGATAAGGCAAATCGTACATCTATCAAATCTTACAGAGGTCCTGGTGTTGAAAGGGGTATTAAGATTCTATCAAAGATTAAAGAGCAAATTGGGGTACCTGTGCTTTCTGATGTTCATTGTCGTAGTGAAATTGATGTGGTAAAGGAAGTATTAGATGTAATCCAAATACCTGCATTTCTTTGCAGACAAACTGACTTGCTCCTTCATGCAGCAAAAACAGGAAAACCAATAAATGTAAAAAAAGGACAATTTTTAGCCCCATGGGATGTTAAAAATATAGCGGAAAAGATACTTTCAACAGATAATAAAAACATTATATTCACCGAAAGGGGTACAATGTTTGGTTATAATAACCTCATAACTGATATGCGTTCTATTGTTATTATTAGGGAGATGGGATATCCTGTCGTTTACGATGCTACGCATAGTGTGCAAATACCTGGTGGGAAGGGTTCAGCTTCAGGCGGGCAAAGAGAGATGATTGAACCGCTAACAAGTGCTGCTGTTGCAGCAGGTTGTGATGGATTGTTTGTAGAAACACATGAAGAACCGGAAAAGGCTATGTCAGATTCTGCGTCAATGTTACCATTAAGCCAATTGCTTCCTCTAATTAAAAAAGGCAAAAAAAATACGAGAGGCTTTGCAATAGGATTAGGACATCTAAATTAGTGAACGGAGTGAACTAATTTAATATGAAAGAAAAAGGTTCATATTCATTTTTAAGTTACGTTAGAACACCGAGGAGGCTTTATAGACTCACACAAATTCTTCAAGTTTTGGCTAAGCAGGGTTTTGGTCATATGGTTTTTAATTTGAAGTTGCATACATACCTTCCTGTTGGAAGGCGATTTGTAGAGAAATTGGTTGTTGAAGAACATTTTGAAGAAGAGACCTTACCTCAAAGGCTCGTAAACGTTTGCCAGGAATTAGGGCCGACATTTGTAAAGTTTGGCCAAATATTGTCTACAAGGCCTGATATTGTACCAGAAAGCTATGTAAAAGAGTTTAGCAGGTTGCAAAAAGGTGTAAAACCGTTTGATTCAGAAGAAGCAAAGAAGGTAATTGAAAGCGAATTAAAAGCTCCTATAGACAAATTCTTTTCTTTTTTTGACGATGAACCTGCAGCCTCCGGGTCTGTTGCACAGGTACATAATGCACGTCTTATGGATGGTACAGAAGTGGTTGTAAAAGTAAAACGACCTGGTATTGATAAGCTTATAAAAAGTGATTTGGATCTCCTGTCTTTTATTGTAAAACAGGCTGAAAAGTTTGAAGAAATAAAAACATTTAACCCGGTAATGGTTTATGACGAGCTTTTTAGAGCTATGAAAAGCGAGCTTGATTTTATTACGGAGGCTTCTTATACCGCTAAGTTCCATCAGCGGTTTAAGGATTGGCAGGGGGTTAGAATACCCTGTGTTTTTTGGAATCTTTGTACTTCTAATGTATTAACAATTGAAAGACTTTCAGATCTGAGTATCGGTGAAATGCTTGAGTTGGAAGAATGTGCGCAGGATAAAAAAGAAATAGCTGCTAATCTGATCACAATATTCCTGGAGCAATATTTTAGTTTAGGTTTTTTCCATGCGGACCCACATCCTGGGAATATACTCGTGTCCGAAGATGGTGTTTTAGAGTTAGTTGATTTTGGAATTGTTGGTTATATGTCTGATGAGTTAAGACATCAAATCTTAGCAAGTATGCTTGCCTTATCACTTAGAGACCTGGAACTCTTTGTGGATATTTTAATTAATATTGGAAAGAGAGCTCACCCATACGAAAAGGATGGTTTGAGGTTTGCGCTGATTGAGATGATCGGTAAATTTTATGGAATTCCCATAAATAAGATAGACATAAAAAGAGCTTTTGTAGACTCAATGAAAATTATAAGAGAATACTCCATGGTATTACCAAGAGATTTTGTTCTGTTTTCTAAATCATTCATCACTATCATGGGACTAATTAGGCAACTAGACCCTGAGTTTGATATTATTACAATGATAAAACCTGCAACTAAGAAACTTATCAGAGAAAGGGTTTCACCTGGTCACCTAAAGAGGTCTTTAACTGGCAGTTCCTGGCATGTTATAAATTATTTGAGGCAAATTCCTAAAGATGCCGGTGACATCTTGAAAAAAGGTCTTGATGGAAACCTGGAGCTTGGCATAAAACATTTAGGATTAAGTGACCTCTTTCATGTAGTTGATAAAGCCAGTAATAGATTATCATTGAGTATCACACTTGGTTGTATAGTAGTGGCTTCGTCTTTAGTAATGATGGCAAAGGTTGGTCCTACTATCGCAAAAGATATTTCAATACTTGGCGTGTTTGGTTATTTTATTGCTATGAGTATGGGACTGTGGTTGGCATATGGTATATTGCGTTCTGGAAGGTTATGACGAGACTATCTAAAAATGATGAATTTGGCCCAGATGCTTGGCGGATGAAAAGGAAATATGCGAAAGTCAGGCATATTAAATAAACCTGATTGGCAGTTAAATTATCATGCAAAAAGACAATACGCTAGTTGAATTAATAGACATAGTAAAGAGTTTGGGTAAGATATATGACGAAGAGGGTATAAGAGTTGATATTGATTTTGATCCAAATGATGGTATTATTTTGGTCAAGCATCCAAACACAAATCCGGCTGAAACAACAATTATAAATTCAAACAATAAAACTATAAGCGGGATTGATACTACTAAATTTTGGTTACCTGACTATTCTAAGACTCAGAAAGTAAACAAAAAAGTTCTTCTATATCTGGAAAGTAAGGGATATTCCTTTTTGAATATAACATATAGAAAAAGGTAAAGAAGATAAGAGTGTCTGAAGTTTAAAGTGAGCTAAAGTGCCTAAAATAAAAAAGCGGGGTTTAATACAATTACTTTAGTTCACTTCACACTTTAGGCACTTCAAACTTGTTAAGTAAGCGCTTTTTTAATCCTTTCGGGTATTGCTGTTGGTTTTCTGTTTATATCCAGGCATGCAAGGAGGGTGGAGCCTTCTGCAATTAGCTTATCTTCATTAATGCGCCTAATCTCATAACAAAATTCAATTCTTGCACATTTTATCTTAGACAAACATGTTTTTATGACGAGGAGATCATCAAACATTGCAGGCGCCCTGTATTTACAATGAGCTTCCACTACAGCCAAAAAAATGTTCTCCTTTTCAATCTCTGCGTATGAGATTCCGAGATTGCGTAAGAATTCTATCCTGCCCATCTCGAAATAAACAAAGTAGTTTGAGTAATACACGACACCCATTTGATCAGTTTCCTGGTATCTTACTCTAACGTTAATTTCATTATATTTCATAGTAAAGAAAACAGTATCTAAAAGGTGAAAAAAACTAATCCCCCTTAGTCCCCCTTTAGTAAAGGGGGATTTAAGGGGGATTTGTCAGGTTTACTTTTTTCTTTCCGCATCGCGGTTACAATTTTACATACTATTTTGAATTTATGTCCTTGCTGCCTTTGAGGAATGAGTCGCTATAAATTTGTTTATTTAAGATCATCTCGGCGCAGATTGCTGCATCCATCAGATCTT
>MAYW01000227.1 GCA_001723765.1 Candidatus Scalindua rubra | reverse complement strand
TCCGGCCGCTGGTGGGTATGGACAAGCAGGAGATCGTCAACAAATCCCGTGAGATCGGCACATACGATATTTCCATCCTCCCTGATGAGGACTGCTGTGCCCTCTTCCTTCCCAAACATCCCGCAACCAAGGCGACAATCGAGCAGCTTCAAAAGGCAGAGGAAAACATCGATGTGGAGGCGCTTGTGGATGGGGCTTTGGATTCCCTTCGGCGGGAAGTGATTGAGGAGACTCGTTTGGGCGATGACGGAAATGATAAAACTAAAAAGTACTAACCACGCCATGTTTGATATAGGAAAAGAACTCTCTGATCTACAAGATGACCTGTTGAGTTTCATGCGAGTCAACAGGATCTATACATTAGAGAAACTGTTAAATTTTTCGGATACTTATCTCTGCAGCCTTAAAGGATATAACCGACAAGTTTTTGACATAATCGATACTCTCAGGAAAGGAGATGAAGAGGTTATTGATAAAAATCTACTAGAAAGAAAACAACAAATTAAAACTCCTAGCATAGAGGAGATGGAATTATCGGCGTGGTTATTCTATATAATACGCAAAGAAGGATACGAATATAACCCATTTGATTTTTTTATGTTAAGCAATAGTACTCTAATGACATTCGAGTTTTTTGGACGCTATCAATTGAATGAAGTACGAAAACTAAGAAAGTACTATAGAATATATCTTCGGACTATTTATGATGAATCTATAGTAAATGAACTTTTAGATGATAATATTTCTTACAGATTACAGAGAATCATTGAGCAAGAAGGTTACCTAGGTCGTCGAGATGAGTTCTTGGCTATAGATGATGCCACTCTACTGAGTTTGTTAGGTTTTGGACCAGGTTGTCTTAACGAGGTGTATCAATTACGATCTAAGAAAAAAAGTCCAAGTCCAAGAAAATTTCGCTCATCAGGAAGGAAATTTCCCACCTTAGAAAAGAAGCAGTATCCTGTTATTTGTATTCCGAAAGAGATAAAAGACTTGGAGTTAACTTACATCTTAAAGTTTAGCTCTAGACTTAATACCAAAGCATATCATCAATTGAAGAGATTATTTCGTCGTTTTAGTATTTTTAGTGATCTGGATGGCCTCAGTCTACAAGAAGTTTTTAGGAAACCCGGTATTGGTAGAGTAACAATTAATCAATTAAGTAATTGGTTATCTAACTTTCATACAGAAACATTTGCTTTATTAGCTGACAAGATTACGAATCAAAATCTGCTGATTGATGAAGTACATATTACTCAAAATCTGGGTGACTTTCTTATTGAACAGAGCGTCAGTTTTATCCATGAAATTGAAAAACTGGATTTGTTTCTTGGTAGTATAGAACTTGGGTTTTTATCGTTACAGACAAAATTAGCACTCTTGGAGTTGAGGACACTTGTTTGGGATAATGCGGAAGAACTGTCTACTGGAGCCAGAGCCACAAAGGACACTAGTTTGGTTACCTGGGTGGATGACTTTATCGTTGAACATTTGAAACCAAAGGAAAGGAAGATTGTATTAGACCGTTGGAATAGTGAAGCCGGTGAAAGGACTTTAGAAAACGTAGCTGAAATAAATGGGATAACTAGAGAACGAGTAAGACAGATCGTTGCTAAGATAAAAGATCAATTCAGCAAGCTATATTTTTCTGAAGAGGATGATTGGATTCTAAAATACTTTAAAGACTTGATAATGCAGAACATTTCGGCCATTCGGTACGACGATATCATTAGTGATGAAAATGTGAAACTGGCATTTAATAAGAATCTATACATCGGGTTTCTCGCTTTTGTACTTGAATGTGTGCCATTTGAAAAAAGACGTTATGGTTACCTACCTTCCAGGCTCGGTTATAATATAATAGGTTCAGAGTATTATAACCTCGAAGATGAATTATACGAGATGGCGTCAATTCCTAATCTTGTCAACCTGCCTCACTTTCTAAACGAAAAGGATACAAAATCTCAGCTGAAATATCTAAAGGCAATACTGGTAAGCGAAGTACTTACCATAACAAAGCATGGAACAGAAGTCTATGTAAATCGCACTTCATATGGAATAGTGCAGTTGCTGCGACAATGTATAAGAGAATATGATCGCCCAGTAGAATTTGAAGAATTTATCGATTTTTTAATTTCAAATCCATTTTATCCCAGCAAATCTCATCTTCAGCTCACAGAACAGTTTGGTAGGAAAGGTTCATCTCCTATTGCCGTAACACTAAACAGGGTAGATGATTTTATCAGATTGGATCGATATGTTTGGGGGTTTGAAAAACATGTGAGCTATCCCAAGATACAATGGAGAGACATTGAAAAGGCTTGTAGAGATGTTTTAACAAAACTTGGCCATCAGGCTTCAACTACATATTTGTTTGAAATCATCCAGGATTATTTTCCTGATTTGAGATCAAAATATGAGCTGAATTATATCCTACAGCGGGATTTATATCTCAGTTATCTGGGTTTCATGACATTTACTCTTAAGAGTGGTGGCCAGAAAGAACGTCTAAAGATAAAAGATCTAGTAGTGAAATTATTTGAAGAAGATCCAACTCCTAAATCAGGTGATGATATCTTTTTAGAACTGGAAAAAGTTAGAACAATGCCCACTAGGGAAGGACAATCTACAATTCTAAGACACATTGAAGGTCTTAAGTATTATAGGCCGAGTTACTTTGGTCTTGATAGGTTTCATAGAGAAAACTTAGACCACTTGTCAAAACATGAGCCATACTTAAAATTGTTATTGTCTCGGATGTATCCACATACTTATTTAGAAGATATAATGGAAGAATTAGAGGTTGGTGAATCACCAGAAAGCTATCTTTCATTCCTGAATCAATGCAAAAGTATTATTCACTGGGAGTTGAATCAACAACACTTCTTTACTAGAAAGGATTCGAGTAATTTTATGATAGTTCTAACTATACTTGCACAATCAAACAAACCTATGTTTTTGGATGAGTTGATACTTGTCCTTAAATCTAGACTCGGCAATATTAAGATAGAGAAAATCAGACTAAGACGAGATTTAGACTCTGATCCGCGAATTGGTCTCTTAAAGAGTGGTGAGTATAAATATGTTGACATTGTTGATCATATCGACCAATATCGACCTTTACTCGATGAGATAGAAGACTACTTACTTCACAAAGGACAACTTGTCGATGTGTTTGATTTACATAAGCATGTGGATGAATTTTCAGAAAATGATAAACCTTCAGAACCCGAAGAATTTCTTGGTTTATTTAAATTCGACAATCGGTTTAAGGTACTGGCTGATGGTCTTGTCGGAATCTTGTAAAAAAGGTAGACGATGAATAAGAATGATCTCATATTAATTGCTATATACGATTTAGAAGAAGAAAAAAGAGACCGAATGACAATTGAGGAAATTTCAGTTTTCGCATTTAATAAATATCCAGATCAATTTCACTTAAGGGGTTTTCAAGAATATCCTGACCATCATGGGATACATAAAGCGATTTATAATGTTTTGAAAGCAAAAGGCTATTTACGTACTGCAAACAATAAAGTCAAACTGACAGATTTCGGTAAACGACAGGCAAGACTTCTGAAAGAACATACTACTGTTGAAAAAAGTTCATTGCATAACAGCGACATTTCATCAGATGAAATCTTAGAGTATGAAAGACTGGTTAGATCAAAAGGATTCAACTTGTTTTTGAAAAGGAATAATTTTATACCAATTGACGTTGATGTATATGAATTTTATAATATATCTGTAAGAACAAATAAACATGATAGAAGAGGACGCATCAAGGTTGTAAGTGAATTACTAAAAAAAGTAAAATCATCGAATCTTGTGCGTGTTACCGAACTGATGGAATACAAGAAAACAATAGATGCTGTATATAAGGATATTTCGAAAGATGAAAATAGTAGCTGAAAAACCAACCATAGACATAAACGCTGCCTTAGATCTGATAGGAAAAGATTTTCGATTTAACCATGCCAAAGGTATAGCAGAGTGGATAAAAAATTCAGTTGATGCATATAACCTTAGTGATGTCCCAGATAGCGATCAAAATATCATTATTTCATTTGTTGTATCATCCAATGACTATGTACAAGAAATTGATGTTCTTGATTTTGTGGGTATGTCAAAAGAGAAAATCGACCAAGGTTTCAAGGTGTGGTTTAGTCCTGAAGCCGCACAAATAACAAATGAGTCGATACTGTCTCAGAAAAAAACTTACGGAGGCCATGGTAATGGTGGGAAGTTTTACATGAGACAGATGTTTCAAGAGTCTTTGGCTACAACATACTTCTATGGTCGGTTAAATGTGTTCGGATTTAATAAAAATAAACAGTATGGATATGACGAAAAGTACAAAGATTATATAATTGAACCTGAGGAGGCGATAAGAATAACAGGTTTAGATAAAAGAGGATTGGCTAAACCTTGGTTAGATAATATTCTTAGTAAGTCAAATGGCTTTTCTCTAATTCAAGGTATCAGACCTAAGAAATCTCCAGGAACTAACTATAGAATTCAATTAGCGGAGAAAATTATACAAAATCCACAAGCAAGAAGGCTGATTATGAGAAAAGAGGTCTTCATCCAGACTCTTCCTGAGCTCAGATTAACAAAGCTAACCGTACCCAGAATCTCTCCCAAAGCAGGCTTTGAAGAACCGATAGAATATGTATGTCCTCCCAAGATTGATCTTTTTGGAAAACAAATAAAGATGACAAACAAGAATTATCCAGACCCGCCCAAACTAACTTTGTACACTTCTGAAGATCCTCTTAAAGGTGCAAGCAGATTTGGAATTAATTCAATCGATTTCTTGGGTGAAATAGGTATTGTAGCATCTTATCAAATACACGAATTAGGTCGTTTCTCCTCTGGATTTACAGATTTCGTTTACGGTGAATGTATTTGTCCAATTATGGAAGATGAAGATGAAGATTGTGTACGAAACGATCGTGAGAAGTTCATAAATAGCGATAGGACTGATGCTCTGTTATCTTGGGTTCAGGATTGCATTGATGAACTTACTTCCGCCTTGGAATTGAAACACAGGAAAGACAAAAAACAACGTGATCTCAAAGATACTTCTAGTTTTAATCAGATTTTAAACACGTGGAAAAACAGGTTTGTCAAAGCGTTATTGAAAGAACAATTGTTTGGTGATGATATTGGAAGAACAGGTATTGGTGGTGACGAGGATATTGGGTCAATAATAGGTAGAAGTCCCGGTAAAAAAACCGGTAAAAGAGCTGAGAAAAAAGGTGGATCGAAAGGTGGTCAAGAAACCAAGAAGACTCCAGCGCAACCAAATGTCTTAATCTCCAGCCACGACATAGATCCACTATCCGAGGAAGAGAAACCATATGATTGTGATCCAAGGCAACCCGCAGTCCATCAGCGTCCTATAGATGTATCACATGGTATATATTGGATTAATACTTCAAAACCGTTAGCCAGTAAGATCTTGACTCTGGAAGGATCTGATTCACCACGCTGGCGGTCCTATCTATTTCAGAGATATGTTGATATTATAGTGAAGGAAGCAATATTCGAACTTGGTAAACGTGAACTCGACCTCACGGCTGATGATGTAAACAGGAAAATCGATGAAATAATCTCTAGAGTTTCCGATCAAGCTACTGAGGATCTTGAAGGATTTCTATTTGATATAGACTATAAGCTGTAAGTCGTAGTTAGATATCAATGGGATTAAGATTCTACGCTTTGTAGTGAGATTAAGTGTGAATAGGATTCAGTCTGACATCGCCTCCCGTACCGTTCCTTTCTTTTTGATTTGATCCACTTAAATAGCTTTTCACCAATTGTCATCCACACGACAGTATCATTGCTGTCAAACGGAGTAATATTTTACTGAAGCTTGAGATATCGTGACACAGAGAAGAGGACAATCAGATGAATAAAAGACGCTCCGCCTTGACGGTAATCGCAGCCAGCCTGGTTTTTTTGGCAGGTTGTGATGACGGTTATCTCATTG
>MAYW01000226.1 GCA_001723765.1 Candidatus Scalindua rubra | reverse complement strand
AGTATTATGATCCTGACTTTCTAATTGATTCCCCTTATCTTTATAACATATAATACTTGTTAACATAAAAGCCTTTTAAATCACAATACACCTGTCTGCCGACAGGCAGGCAAATAAGAAATTACAGACAAATACCAATAATCAAAATTCCAATGACCAAACTGACGTTACTTCGTCTTATAAAAATGGTTTGTCTTCATTTTGGTTATTTGGCATTGTAATTTGCCCGCCCTGTGGGATATAAATTTATACGTTTAATTTTTGTTTACTTCAAAAGTTAAATTGGATTGCTTGTATGGACTAATATTATTTATCCCACGGGGTAAATAATTTGTTATTTGTAATCCTGACCTGTCGTCAGGACAGGTTTAACCACCCAATTGTGAGCGAAGCGAGTTAAGTTCTATTAACCAAATTATAGGACAAAGATATGTCTGTTGAAATCAAAAGCATGCCTGGTCATTTGCCAGTATTTTGGAATAGAAACGTTATCTTCTTTGCCAATATGCTATCCATCTTTTACGATAATCATGGTGAATTGGAAAAATTCAAACAACAGATAAGGGGTGTAGAAACCTATGGAGGACGATTCATCCCGATTATTAATCTCATATTCAGGGGAGACCTTAATCTGTTGGTACTGGAAAAGCCACCTGATCAAACCCTGATACGGTATTTTCGAGAAGATCTTGGTTTGAGCCTTCCAAACATTGTAATCCTGTCACATTCTGTTTACGATAGTATTCTTACTCAAGTTGATAAATTGAAACATGATGAAATAAGCCCAACACTAACTATGATACACCAACATCAAGCAACATGGATTGACGGATTTGTAAGTGATAACATCCTTATGAATATTGCAAAGGCTCTCAACAAACCAACCATAAGCAGTCTGGAAGGCAGTAAAAGGGGAAATAATAAATTCTTACTCCATAACAATCTTTCTGAAAAGGGATTTCCTGTGTTTGATACAATCCCAGCATCATCGCCAGATGATGTTCCAGCTTGTATTGCCACGCTCCGTAAAAAGGGGTATAAGAAGGGTGTAGTTAAAGCACAAATCGGCGCTTCCGGCATCGGTATGACCAATTTGCCAACCACTTCTTATAATTCATACTCTATTCCTGAGCACTTTTTTTTTGAGGGGCCCTGTATGGTACAGGGCTGGCTTGATGAAACAGTTACGAATATACGTCATCTGGGATCACCCAGTATTCAAATGTTTCTGGATGACAAAGCAGTTTCCCTTTATGATATTACGGAACAGATTCTTAATGCAGAGAGCGTTCATGAGGGCAATCTTTCTCCACCGTCTTATTTTTCAAAGGGAGATCTTATTTATGAAGAATTATTTCGTCAGGCGGCGGAGGCTGGCTCATGGCTTCATGAACAGGGATACAGAGGTACGGCAAGTGTTGACTTTCTTGTTATTGATCGCCGAGGTACTGTAGAAGTCAGAGTGTGTGAAATTAATGCACGGGTTACAGGCGCTACTTATCCATCTGTTATAGCAAGGCACTTCTTGCCGCGTGATGCCTGGTTAATGCGAAATGTACGATTTATAAAACCCTTGAGAGATACGAGTCTACTAACAATACTGGACCAAGCCGGTTATCTCTATCATCCTAACATGCAGGAAGGTGTTTTACCCATAAACTTTAATCTTGATGATGAAGGCAGTGTAATAAAAGGACAATTTCTATGTCTTGGAAAAACATTGGATGATTGTCTAAACATGCTGGAACAAATAGAATCGATTCTTCCCGCAAAATGGCATTACGATAGAGATTGATCTATAATAAAGCATAAAGGTGGATTCGCTTCACTTAATCCGCCCTACACGTAACGATGTATGATGCG
Organism: Candidatus Scalindua rubra; assembly: GCA_001723765.1. Taxonomy (GTDB): domain Bacteria; phylum Planctomycetota; class Brocadiia; order Brocadiales; family Scalinduaceae; genus Scalindua_B; species Scalindua_B rubra. The sequence goes on along the minus strand of MAYW01000226.1, from coordinate 4,192 downwards.
ATGTAGATGGATTAAGGACGAAAGGACGAATCCACCAATAATAATTAATTTTCATCATGACACAATCTTCAACAGACTTGCAGAGAAGACTTGAAGAACAATGGAAGAACAATGGGGTCAGGTCTTGCATTATTACTTTAATCATTTTACTTCAACTCGCTTGATGGTCTTGTCATTGTTTATTACAGTATTAATTTATTTGTAATATTGCAAGACCTGACCCCAAATCTTCTCTCAAGGCTATAAATCGTATACCATCAGATGCTGAAGGTACTCTTGATGTACGATTTCCCGGCCCATACACCGTAATGATATGTTAAACCGTATAAGTAAAGTGCTAGGTGAAGGAATTGACGTGCAAACATTAATCAGTGCAGAACCGACCTGCCTCACACCGGATTCTTTCTATCTTTCAGTCACTGAGGAAATAACAGGAAAACCCGCTATACTTGTTAGGAAGATGGTGGAAGTGATGCTCGTTATGTTGGATGTCTTAACATCCCCGTAATCGTCTCCAGACCTATCGTTGGTGAGCTGCATTCTAAAGATGAATGGATCGATATCTCTACAATGGAAACCTTCTATCGTATTTATGAACTTTATTTGAAACGAAAATTACTTTCAGATGATTGAGGAATTGAGTAGATTGTAAATATTACATAGAAAGCAGTAAGCAGAATTCAGTAAGCAGCAAGAAAACAAGTGAGCGTAGTATTTAGTTTCAACTGTTTACGGTTCATCATATTTTGAATTTTTCTGGTACAGACATCATGCTGCCAAGCATTCTTCCGACTTCCTCGTAACCACTGACTAACATATCGCGTCTTTCTTGTGAAAGATAATCACAGTCACATGCAAAATCAAGCCAAACTTGCGTCTCAGTTGCTTCACTATCGGCATCAGCCATTTTACTTACGAACATATTTGGGTACCGTCGCTTGCGATATCCTTCAGCTATGTTTGCGGCAACGCTGCGTGACGATCGGCGAATCTGATCAGTCAACGAGTAACGCTCCTCCTTCGGAAATATTTTTGATTCATTAAAAATCTCCATAGCCAACCTATACGCAGATTGATAAACTTTCAAATCTCTATGCCCACGCATTATGTTTCTCCATTCTACAGATATAAATCATCACCTTGCCTGCTGCTTTCTGTCATCTGCTTACTGCCTTCTGCCATCTGCTTACTGCCTTCTGTATTAAATTCACCAATCCCTAAGAGACACGAATTCACGAATTATCACGAAATAATTAGTGCTAATTCGTGAAATTCGTGTCATTCTTCAATCCCTCAATTCTTCAATCCCTTAATTCCTCAATTACAATCTCACACCATACCCTTATGAGTAAGCCATCTTTCTGCTTCAAGTGCAGCCATACAACCAGTACCAGCGGCCGTAACTGCCTGTTTGTAATACGGATCCATAACATCACCAGCAGCAAAGACCCCCTCCACGCTTGTTGCAGTTCTCCACGGCTTAGGAGTAATGATAAAACCCTTCTCATCTAATTCCACATGGCCGGCAAGAAATGAAGTATTTGGAGTATGACCAATTGCAATAAACAACCCACCACAGTTCAAGTCTGATTCCTCTTTGGTAAAAGTATTTTGTGAGCGCACTCCTGAGATTATTTTATCTCCCAGAACATCTATGACGATTGAATTCCATTTGAATTCTATTTTTGAGTTTGCTTTAGCACGTTCTTGCATTATGGGACTTGCTCTAAGTTTGTCACGACGATGAACTATAATAACTTTGCTTGCAAACTTCGTAAGATATAAACCTTCTTCAATTGCAGAGTCACCACCGCCAACAACTACAAGCACCTTATCTCTATATGCCGGAAGTGCGCCATCACATATTGCACAGGCGCTCACTCCTCCGCCAGAATGTGCAAGTCGTTGTTCGTTTGGTAAATTTAACCAATTCGCCCTTGCACCAGTGGCAATGATAACGGTTAGTGCCTCCACCTCATTGTTTTCAGAACTCTTTAAGTGGAAAGGATGTGAACTGAAATCAACAGAAGTAATATCTTCTGTATATATTTGAGTATCAAACCTCTGGGATTGTTTTCGGAAAAGACCCATCATCTCCGTCCCTTGTATACCAGCGGGAAATCCAGGATAATTTTCTACTTCAGTAGTATACATAAGTTGACCACCAGGAATCATGATGTTTGATGGTTCTCCCTCATACACAATTGGATTTAGGTTGGCCCTTGCTGCATAAATGGCTGCCGTCCAACCAGCTGGACCAGAACCGATAATTACTATCTTCTCTGCCATATTCCATCTCCATAGAAATTAGCCCACTTCCCGCCAAAAGACGTGTCGGGCAGGCGCTCGCTAATTTCTGATTGAAAGATTCTATCATGCAAGCTCTTAAAAAGCAAATGTGGATCAGGATAATAAATCAAGAGATAAAAAATAGGAAAAAATATCATTAAAGAAAAAAGGGAATTTAGTATAATAGCACAAGACTATTTCTAAATTAATAAATAAAAAATCAAAAGAAGATGCTTCTTAAAATTATATTATGTGTTTGTGAAATATGACAAGTACAAACCTTTTTTCAAAAATATCTACTTCAAAAAAGATTGATACTAAAACCGACGATTATCCTGTACACGATGCCATGTATTGGAAGGAACTAGAGGATAAGAGGGTGAAATGTGTGCTTTGTCCCAGAGAGTGTCAGGTAGCAGATCTTGAAAGGGGTTATTGTGGAGTTAGAGAAAACAAAGGTGGTAAGTACTATACACTGGTACATTCTAAAGTCTGCGCTTTACATATTGACGCAATTGAAGCAAAGCCCTTATTTCATTTTCTACCTGGGACTAAGGGGGTTTCTCTTGCAACGGTAGGCTGTAATATGGAATGTAAGTTCTGTCAAAACTGGCAGATATCACAATTTCGTCCTGAACAAGTGAATTATAATTATTTAACACCGGAAACCATAATAAAGAAAGCAAAGTACAGACAATGTTCTCACATTGCATATACCTACACCGAACCCGTTATCTTTTATGAGTACATGTTTGAAATAGCCGAGAAGGCTAAACAAGATGGAATAGCCAATGTTGTAGTATCTAATGGTTATATCAATGAGAAACCATTGAGAGAATTATGTAGATATATTGATGCAATAAAGATTGATTTAAAAGCATTCAATGATGAATTTTATCGAAACACATGTAGTGGAAAATTAAAGCCTGTTCTTAATACGCTGGTTACTGTGAAAGAACTTGGTATATGGTTGGAGATCGTAATGCTGATTATACCTACTCTTAATGATAAAAGTCAGGAAATAAGAGATATGTGTCGTTGGATAAAGAACAATCTTGGTCCTAATGTTCCCGTTCATTTTACACGCTACTATCCTACCTACAAGATTAAGAATATACCACCCACGCCCTTGCATACCTTAGAGATAGCAAGACAAATAGCTATGGAGGAGGGAATCAATTTTTCTTATGTCGGCAATGCGCCAGGCCATAAAGGTGAAAACACATATTGTCCAAACTGTAAAGAAATAATGATCAAACGTACTGGATTTCAAGTATTACAGAATTTTGTAGAAAACAGAAAATGTCAGAGTTGTAGCTATATAATGCCTGGCACCTGGAAGACTGATATATCTAAATCAATTTATCAACATAAACATCGTCCATGGAAGGGACCATGGTCACTCCCATATTAAATTAGTAAGGGAAGCGAACTAATTTATAAGTAGAATCTCGGTAAGGGTTTTGCTATATTTATTGTGGGAAAGATGGATCAGGCAAATTCCTTCTTCGTGCGAAATACTGGAATTTGTCATTCTGAGAGAGCTAAGCGAACGAAGAATCTCTTAGTCTAGATTCTCCGCAGAGTTTACCCTGAACCATCTACTACCTTTGCGGGTTAGTTTAAAGAAAAAGATTCTTCAGTCACTATCGTTCCTTCAGAATGACAGCATCAAACATTTTGTTCTACCCATCAAAATGATAACATTTTAAGGTAATTACCCAATATCTTGTGGGATTTCCATTTTATTATAGAGGGGAGTTTAAGTAGGGTCAAGCACCGGTTGTCCATTTTCAATTATTTCAGCGAGGGGTGGTATTTTTTGCAGATTATAAACACGGTCCCGAACATAATCCCAAAAAGTAATTCCTTGCTTCCTGCAGGTAGCCATCAGGCTTAAAAA
>MAYW01000225.1 GCA_001723765.1 Candidatus Scalindua rubra | reverse complement strand
CCATTGCACTACTTGGAATCGGACTGGCTGGAATTGCAGGGGCAGCGGTGAGACAAAGGTTTAAGAGGGAGAAAGCGGATGACAGATGTTAGATTGCGGATCGCGGAAGGAAGAACCCAATACAAATCGAATTTCGATATTCGATTTTCGAATTTACTTCCTGCCACAAAAAACACGAAATTCAGTACTAATCGACTAATAACGGCCCGCCAGAATGATAGGCCGACTTAGTAATTTTTCTTTTGCAAAATTAACGTTTTAAGAATAAATAATCTTGTTCATTCATGACTGAGCCGTGTTTGTCCGTGGCGAATAACATTTATTTTTTTAGAAAGGAAGGTGAAAATTGAATTATGAAGGTTTAATAAGTTATTGACCTAAAAAAGGGATGTGTCCCTATTAACCCATTGACCTAAAAAAGGGATGTGTCCCTATTAACCCCGTAATAAAGGGAACACGGTTTCCAATAAGGTCTGTAGTCTATTACGTCCTGCAGCTTGGTCTTACCCCTGAAGAGTTAATTGAAAAGTTTCCCTTCCTTTCTATGGCTCAAGTGTATGATGCCCTTGCCTACTACTATGACAACAAAGAAGAAGTCAATCAAGACATTGCTGAAAATACCGAAGAAAAAGCTCGCAGCAACTAAAACCCTCCTATGAAAAGCATCAAACTTTACCTGGATGAAGATATCGATCCCCTTCTTGCCAAGGTATTAAGAGAACGAGGACATGATGTCCTTACTGTCCATGAGGCTGGTAAAAGAACTTTAAACGATCGTAAGCAGCTTGAATTTGCCATCAGCCAAGGCAGAACTTTCTTCACTCATAATATCAAACATTTTGTGAGATTTTCCCAAGAGTATTCCAAATCTAGTAAAAACCATTTTGGAATTATCGTCTCAGACCATCTCCCCTTTAAAGAACTCCTTAAACGAACATTAAGAATGTTAGAACGCCATTCTAAGGAAGATATATCTAATCGCTTTTTCTGGCTACAAGACTACAAATAAAAAACTACTAGCCATTTAAGACCTGTGGGCAATATTTCTTCAAAACAACAAATCAGGAACCATTGCTCGTTCAATCTTGCAAAGCTGACAAGCTAAGCTTGCCTATGTCACGCTTAGCGTGGCTGAGCTTAGCTCTGCTAGACTTCAAATTCCGATATTCGACATTCATTATTCGTTATTCATTATTTGTTATCAGCTAAGAAATTTCGAATTTCGATATTCGAATTTCGCATTTTTTGTGACTTCTTCTTGATTCTTCTCCTCAAATACATTCCCCCCAATCCTACCAGTCCGATTCCGAGTAGTGCTATTGTTGTGGGTTCTGGGATTGGCTCGCCTGCTTCAAATGAACCCGTAAAAATATCATCAGGATCTCCTGGAGTAAAACTGAGAGTCGTGAAGATTGATTTAGTCAAATCAAAAGTACCATCAGAACCGTAATCCCACATTGCTGTTACTTGATTTGAGGTATTCATCTCAAGCTTCATGGTTATGAGTGTGTTTGCTCCCAGAGCAGAAGTAATGTCTTCTCCGTTATTACTGCTCTCATCACCCCATGACGCGAATTTATTACCTGAAGGGTTTACGCGTATGTTCATCCTCGCAAAGTCAGTGGTTGCGGGTAGCCCACCAACAGAAGCAATGTTACGTATTCTAATGCCAAAGCCTGATCTAGGAAAAAACCCATTAGTAGTAACATCAAACTTACCAATTACGTGACCTCCAACATTAGGACTGAAGAAAAACGTGCTGTCTCTTACAACAGCGAATCTTCTTCTTATTCCATCTCCGAACACAACGGCATCGGCGCTATTTAACTCCAACAACCCTCCACTTTCACGATTAGGGCCAAATGCACCGGGCATGAAATAGGTTGATGGTCCAGATGGTCCTGACGGAGGTTCAAAACCGTCTGAAAATGTATCATTAAAAAAAGTAGCAGGAGTGCTAGGATCATTTTCTTGTTCAAACTCGGTTATGTCATAAATAAACGTTGCATATACATGGGAATTAAACAGGGCAATGCACAATAATATAAGACATACGGCAATTGATAATTTTTGTCGAGTAGGCATAATATGATTCCTCCATTTAGGTTTATTTTGTTTTCCCTGTTTCTCTACTCTTTCGATTGTAGAGTGTCACATTATTCAAACCATGTGTGAGGAATTTCAACACCCCTCACAGAACCGGACTTGTGGATTTCCCACATGCTCCTCCCACTCCGGCTCTTCAACTTAACTCATTTCACATGTGACAGTGTGTATAGATTATGCTTGATACTTGGTTTTGGAAGAGGATAACAACTCAGGTAATCATTAAACTTACTCCAGCTCATCCTCTTCTTTTGACTTCGCCGGTTCAGCCATTTGCGTACTAAACGAACTGTTATTGTGTAGTATTTCGATATTGAGGGCATATTGCCACTGACACCATAATACTGATAGTGTCCCTGTAGTTTAGTCCTTAATATCTTCCACCACTCTTTCGTTTTCACGAGGTTTCTTACTGATTTAAGCCAGAGATTCATATCCTTGCATTTTGCTTTAAACTTCTTGCGACTCGTCTTACGTCCGACTTTAAATCTTCCTTTGCGGGTTTTGTCGCAGTAGTGAGTAAAACCCAGAAAATCAAACGTATTAGCACGTCTGTTCTGCTTCTTCGCATTCTCTATTTCAAATCTCCCAAAGCTGAAAGCTCTGCTTTTATCAGAATGTATCTCAAGCCCATATCTTTCAAATCTGCCCTTGAGTGCTTTCTCTATTCTTTGGGCATCCTCCGCATACTGAACAACGCAGACAAAATCATCTGCATATCTCACCAATTCACAGAAACCACTAACACAATCTTTAACTGTCTTATTAAACCAAGTATCCAATACATAGTGCAGAAAGATGTTAGCGAGCATCGGACTTATGACGCCTCCCACGCAATAGATAACCTGGGACATTTGAGTGCCCAGTTGAACCAGAAATACCAGTTGGATTAGTAAACAGTTTAGTGGTCGGTATTGAATGTTTTATAGTTATAGTATCATAATCAACATGTATTTCCTTAACAATAAGCTGTAATATTTTTTGACGCTCCAGTATGCTTAAATCTTCTGCTGACTTTCGTATACTACTTAAAAAGTCATCTATATGATTAATAAGCCGTAAGTTGTTAGTTTGGTCTATCATCTTGGCTTCTATAGATTGCTGTTCAGATTTTAAAGCCGTTTCTCTTTTTCTCAAACTCTGAATACGAATACGTAACTCAGGAAGCTCAATTAACCCTTCCTGATATGCACTTAACAACCTGTCAATCCCTTTCTGTAACCGAGTAATCTCTTTGATAAGGGTTTCTTTGCGTAACTTTGCCGGATTAGAATTTTGAGTTTCTTGAACTCGACGGTTAATCTCTTTATGAATAAGCTCTGGATCTTCAAGTAAATCCATTATTTTCTCCCATACAAGTTCATCTAAATAATCCTGTCGTATTGGGCGATTATCACATTTACTCCCATTGGGGTACCTATAATTATCTGATCCCAAACAACGATAATAATAAATTTTCCTTTTAGATGTTCGCGTTGAAGTTCTATACAAGGCATAACCACATAGACTGCAAACCAACAACCCCTGCAAGATAGTCGGCTCTTTGGTATGTCTGCGTGAGAGTTGTTTGTTCCTCTCCAATCGCTCTTGTGCAAGGGCAAAGGTATCTTCTCTGACAATAGGAGGTACTGCAATTTCAATCCATTCTTCTCTAGGACGTTCATGGTTACTACTACAACGCGGTGAAAACCCCCCTCTTTTACGTAAGGAACGTGTAACCCTCTTTCTATCTGCTTTTTCTGTCTTACCAAAACAGGCAGTCCCTTTGTATGCAGGATTACGCAACATCGCCCAAACAGTTGAACGATCCCAAAACCCCTTTCCAAATCGTGTCGGTATACCACTTGATGTAAGCATCCTTGTTATCTCTCCTATGCTTAATCCCTCTTCAGTGTACCAGCAATAGATGTTTCGCACTGCTTCTGCCTCCTCTTCAACTAACTCATAATATGCAGCAGAATTCTCTGTCTTCTTAACGTATCTATATCCATAAGGAGCTCCAGATAGTACATTAACTAAACCACTTCTGGCTCTATACCTTTTGCCACGTCTGCTACGCTCAGCAATCTGTGCTCTTTCATATTCTGCTATCATACCTTGAAACTGTAATAAAAGCTCTTCTTCAGGTGTAGAACCTTGTGGTGATTTAACAAATACTACTTCCGCCCCATGACGCGTAAACTCTTCTATTAAAAGCACCTGATAAGCATATTTGCGGCTAAGTCTATCAGGTGAATAGACTAAAATGGTCTCTACCTCTCCCTCATACACCAGATCGCGCAAACGTTCTAGACCAGGACGGCTTAATACTGCTCCACTATATCCTTCATCCTGAAACATCCATTCAGATGGTACTATGAGTTCCTTTGTTTGTGCAAATTCTAAAAGTGCCTCGATCTGGCTACCTATGGCTTGCTCGTCTCTTTGCCTCTCCGATGATACTCTTGCATAAATTGCCGCCGTTTTCAATCTCTATATCTCCTATCTTTTTCATACTTGAATTATCTTTTCGGCAAGCCTTGATCTCCTCCGGAACCAATAACTTATATACCTGTGAAATCTTAATTTCTTCCAGCCGGTCAAAACTATGAACCATTTTAACCTGCCTCTTACTATCCCTTTGAGCCATGCCCCCTTCTCTTTAAAAAAGCCTTCAGCGCTTGTGTTACTATAGCACTTATCGATTCTCCTGTAGAGTTTGCATGCTCTCTGATACAAGAAACCAAACTTATAGGAAGTTTGACTGTAAAGACCGTTTTTTTTTCTGGTATCGGTAATTTGTGTTTTGCCTTTTACGCTTCTTGAATATATCTGTAGGATTGCCTCCTGGATACTCCATATTGTTCCATTAGGGCAGCAACTACTCCTTCTGTTGAAGAATGCTTTCTCATCATAAGAAGAGCCGTATTGATTCGTTCTATGTATTCCGAACTTAGTGATTTTGCCATATGCCATATATATAATACCTCATATGTCTTTTGTCAAGTGTTATTCAAATTTCTTTTGTAAGAAAATACCTGCTCAAACTCAAAGTTATCTATTGCGTGGGAGGCGTCAATATGCTACCTTGTGGAGTACCGCTTTCTGACCTTACCAACAGACCATCGTCCACATATCCTGCTTTTAGAAATCTCCTTATCAGTTCCAGTAGCGATCTATCAACTATTCGTATCTCTAGAAATTTCATTAGCTCTTCATGCGATACATTATCGAAGAAGCCTTTTATATCCGCTTCCACAATATGGTTGACCGGTTTGGTCATTATCAGTTTGTCAACTCTGTTTATTGCCTGATGACAACTCCTCTTTGGTCGAAAGCCAAATGTACACTCCAGAAAATCCTCCTCATATATACTTTGCAAAATCCGTGTTATTCCCATTTCTACGATTTTGTTTTCCAGCGCCGGTATTCCTAGCGGACGCTTCTCTTTCTCGTTCTTCGGGATATAGACTCGTCTTGCTGGTATAGGCTTGTATTTCTTGTGTTTCATTCGTGTTATCAGCTCTTCCACATCGTCGTCCAGATTCTCTCCATATTCTTTCCAGCACACACCATCAATTCCCACCGCCTTATTCCTGTTCAGGCTGTTGTAGCAATCTTTGAGAAAACCACTATTTAACAAGTGCGCAAGACTTGTGAATTGCAACTGCGGGTCTCTCTTCGCATGTTCCGATATAAGAGATAGTTTATCCCATGTATTATTCACCTCTGTGTATGGCATAGTATAATCATTATCTCTTTACGTTAAATTGCTGACCCTTCGGGTGGACTTTATATCCTCAACAGGAATTACCCCGTTTACTCCCCTACCGTGAGTCAGTCCGACTACCATACCGCCATACTCCGACTCGCCTCTTCGGTTTGTCAGGAGCTTCTATTGGACACGATATGGTTCTCCCAAGTTCCGATATAGACCGTTCGTTCACCCGCTGTGGACTTAGACCCCGGCACGTCAATAATACACTCACCTCTATCGCATATATTGATACTGACTTCCAGGAA
>MAYW01000224.1 GCA_001723765.1 Candidatus Scalindua rubra | reverse complement strand
CAAAGTCTTTTATCACCTAAATATCTTTCATCCGCAATCGAATTTGCAATATTTGTTAAATCATAAGAATCTTCTGCTTTATCAATTGCTTTTGGATAAACTTTTCTTGCCCAAACTTTATCACCTAAATATCTTTCATCCGCAATCGAATCTGCAATATTTCTTAAATCTCTAGAATCTTCTGCTTTATCAATTGCTTTTTGATAGACCTCACGAGCAAAGTCTTTATCACCAGCTTCAGCTATCTCTTTAGCAAGATTGCAATAGTCATAAGAATCTTCCGCTTCTGCTTCTTGCTCTTTAAACGCAGCTATTTGTTCATCTGAAAGGGTTGTTTCTTCTACCTCTTCCTGAACAGATATTTCTTCAGTTTTAACAGGTTTGTCTTGTTTTTGTGTGGTTACTTTTTTTACTCTGCCTTCTCGTAAAGCACCAAGTGTAATTTCATCTGGTGCTACTCTATTCTTATTGTAGAACTGAATATTTGAACCAAACGTTTCATTAAATTTCTCTTTAATATTCTTAATGAGCATATTTCCTCTAATTGTAAAATCCACTGTTTTGGATCCTTTAAAATCATCTGGTCGTAATGATGCTAATGTGGCATTATCATCGGCTAGTTTTCGACCATCTTTTATCTGACATTTAACTCCAAACTCATCTTCGAATTCTTTCTCGAACCTACCTACACTCATTCTACCTGATGCTTTTATTCCTTTTGACATTTTACTGTATCCTTTTGTTGTAGCAGTCTATAATAAATACTAATTAATCATCAATCTCATCAGCTTTTTTTCTAAGTTTATCAGCCCACTCATTATCACCTAGATAATCTTCATCCGCAATCGAATCTGCAATATCGTTTAAACCATCAGAATCTTCAGCTTTATCAATTGCTTTTTGATAAACCTCACGAGCAAAATCTTTATCATTTAGATAATCTTCATCTGCAATCGATTCTGCAACTATTTTTAAATCATCAGAATCTTCAGCTTTATCTATAGCTTTTTGATAAACCTCACGAGCAAAGTCTTTATCATTTAGATAAAATTCCTGTGCAATCGATTCTGCAATATTTCTTAAATCTCTAGAATCTTTTGCTTTATCAATTGCTTTTTGATAGACCTCACGAGCCCAGTCTTTATCACCAAGATCATCTTCATTCACAATCGAATCTGCAATATTTTTTAAATCACTAGATTCTTCAGCTTTATCTATAGCTTTTTGATAAACCTCACGAGCAAAGTCTTTATCATTTAGATGAAATTCCTGTGTGATCGAATCTGCAATATTTCTAAAATCACTAGATTCTTCAGCTTTATCTATAGCTTTTTGATAGACCTCACGAGCCCAATCTTTATCATTTAGATAATTTTCATGCGCAATCGAATTTGCAATATCGTCTAAATCATCAGAATTTTTTGCTTTATCAATTGCATTTTGATACAGTTTCCGTGCCCAGGATTTATCATTTAGATAATCTTCCTGCGCAATAGAATCTGCAATATTTGATAAATCAAAAGAACCTTCTGCTTTATCAATTGCTTTTTGATAGACCTCACGAGCAAAGTCTTTATCACCTAAATAATCTTCATACGCAATCGAATCTGCAATATCGTTTAAACCATCAGAATCTTCTGCTTTATCAATTGCTTTTTGATAGACCTCACGAGCAAAGTCTTTATCATTTAGAGCATCTTCACCCACAATGGAATTTGCAATATCTTTTAAATCATCATAATCTTCTGCATTATCAATTGCTTTTTGATAAACTTTTCTTGCCCAGTCTTTATCACCAGCTTCAGCTATCTCTTTAGCAAGATTGCAATAGTCATAAGAATCTTCCGCTTCTGTCTCCTGTTCTTTAAATTCTGCAATCTGCTCTTTGGTGAGTTTTGTTTCTTCGGCCATTTTGTTTTCCTCTTTTGGCTTAAGGTTAGTTTTTTCTTTTTTCACATTTCCTGCTCGTAAATCAGAGAGTGTAATATCATCCGGGGCAATTCTGCCACCATGGTACAAATCAGCGGTTACACCAAAAGTTTCAGTAATCTTTTTCTTAACATTACCAACAAGCATATTTGCTTTAATAGAGAAATCAGCAGTTTTAGAACCCATAAAATCTTTTGGTCTAAGTGATGCAAGTGACGCACTGTTATCAGCCAATCTTCTTCCAATCTTAACTTCAATCCGAACACCAAATTCATTTTCAAATTCTTGTTCAAATCTTCCTACACTCATTCTACCTGATGCTTTTATTGTTTTTGGCATTGTTAGTCTCCTTACTTAAGATAGTTTAAATATATTGCTATTGACATTATTTTTATCAAATGTACGTTCGGTATCAACTTAATTCAAGATGATTTTATCCTAAAACCTGAATACACTTTTTGACGATTACACCTCAAATCCAATTTTCATATTCGAAGATCCAAACATGGAAGCCTCTTCAATTTGACAGTATTTCATTAAGTCATTTGTTGTGAGCTTTTTGCCTTTTCCTCTTCGTCCGGCAGCTTCTGTGGCGGCATTTTTTACAATAATTGCAATTTGCCCACCGGTGAGTTTGTAATGTTTGGATAGATAGTTTACATCGATTTCCTTTGCTCCGGGAATAGAGGATGGTAAATGTAATTTCCATAGGGATTTCCGTTCATTCTCTCCAGGCATGGGAAAATCCAGCTTTAGATGAAACCGCCTGCTGAATGCTGTATCCAAATTCTCTTTCATATTTGTGGTGGCAATGAGTACACCGCGGAGTTTTTCAAACGCTTCCAGAAATAAGTTCTGCATGGAGTTAAACATGACGTCCACGGACGAACCGGTATCCTTGAGTCTTCGTGATAGAAATTGGTCAGCCTCATTAAAAAGTAAAACAGGCGGATTTTCTGTTCTTCGCACAATCCGTTCAAATATGGTGAAGATTCGCCGCACATTTTTTTCACTCTCGCCGACCCACATGGATTGTACCTTGCTCACATCCGTTATGAGCAGGTTTTTCCCTAAAGCTTTGGCAATAGCTCCGGCGGCAAATGTTTTTCCTGTTCCCGGTGGTCCTGCAAACAGAATGAGCAACCCCGGTTCCATTTGTCTTTTTACTTTGCCAATCACATCCATGGATGTATCATACAATCCCCAATCGGTCAATACGGAATCTACATTTTGCTCATATTGCCCTAATCCAAAACGAATGGTTTCTTTCATTTCTTTGGGGAGAATAAGTTCATCAAAAGTTTGTTTCGGCGCAAGGATTGAAAAGAGATTATCGCCTTTCAAGATTTGCTTGAGACGATCTTCATCCGTGGCAGGAGATTTCAAAATGATATGGCGGACTACGTCCGGCGCAATACGCAAGTCAGTACCTTTTGTTCTAAAAAATGCAGATTCGGATGTTTCTATTAGTCCTGTTTTCACCAGTTTGGAATCATCCGAAATGTATGTTCTGTTTTGGTATTTCTCATGCTGGTTGCGGCTAATGAGTCGCAACACGTCATCGCTGTCTGTGTGATTATCGTCCATATCTTCTTTAACCAGATAGACCAAAATGGTGGCTTCCGTTTCATCAAGACTATATTCTTCAATCACATCCTGTAATGGAAAAATTTCTTCAGTTGCTTTGGTCCTGGATAAAATCCGTTCCCGCCACTCCATAGCTTTGAGTAAATCATTGGCGGCATTTTCATCTAAATCGCTATTTATACGATTGTTTTGGTAATCATTAAACCGGCATTCATCCAAGTTTTCCACATATTGGAACCAGTCAGACAGGAATTCCTTATTATCTTTATAGGGCCGATTGAATTTTTCCCGGATATTTTCTTCTTCTTCCATGAGAATTTTTACAAATGACCGATGAAATACAAGATCATATTCCAATAAAGTTGATTTCAGAACACTGACCATTTTCGCTTTTTCTGAGGATGAAATAAAGGAGGACATTTCTGCCCTGCTGCGAATGCGCTTCTTTTCTGAATAAAATATATTTTGTTCAACAAGGGAGACAATTTTGTCAAGATGATCTATACTTTCAGAACGATTGCCATAAATACGTGAGAGTAAATCCAAAGGGTCAATTCGTCTCATACCGTCTTTGATACATTCGTACCATGCACAGGCAATGAGTAAGGTATCGATATGATTTATGTTGAATGACTTAAAAATCGGTAGAGATGATATTTTATTTGCCAACCGTTTAATTACCGGTTTCTGAATATTAACTTTGGTTATTTCCTGCCCGGCTTCTGGATCGTAGAAAAACCCGCCAAGTTTGAGTAAAAGTTTATGTGGTTTTATGGTATTTGACATATCTATCTCCATTTTCTACCACAAATTTATAGGAGAGACAAGTCAGATCATGTCGTTTTGGATATATTATTTATATTTTTCTAAAGATTTATAATGTGCAGACTTAATAGTGTCGATTAATTCATCAGGAGATTTAACTGTTACATATTCATGCCATCCCATAATCCATGAAACCAATTCAGGAGAAAGTCCCACTTTCATTGACAAAACCAAAGTTCCGTCTTTTTTTACTTTCATTTCTTGGGAGTCGTGCCAGGTTCTGCCTTCTATATGGTGACGAATCTCTTTTGAGAATTCCAATGTCACTTCCACTTGATCTGCAGAAAATAAACCAAATTTATTCTTCCAAAACAATTCTGGATCAAAAATATGATCTTGGGGATAGTTTTCATCAGTAATAATCAATTTCTTAATTCGTTGGATAGCTAATAATCTAAATTTTTCATATTTTCTAAAATAAACAATTACGTACAAACCGCCGCTATAGTAAACCAGTCTTACCGGTTCTATGGGATAGGTCTTTTCCTCGCTTGCATAAGGATTTTGATAAGTGACTTCGCAAATATTTCCATGTAAAATTGCAGAAATCAGTTTGTTAATTGTTTCACCATGAGGGGAATAATCAAAGTTGCCGGCAGAGTAATTTTCAAACAGATCATCCGCTTTACCGGTTTCCGTCTCCAGGAATACTTCTTCAGGTACTATTTGGTCAATCTTATTTATCAAGGATTGGATTTCTTTTTCAAAAGGAGTCTTCTGAAAAACCTTTAAGTTTGCTTTTAAGATGTGAGCTGCGAGATACTCATTCGTTTCCAATGGAAGTGGTATAAAAGATCGAAATTGGCTCATCAATGACCATGCGTTCTCATTTGCCATGGTCTTCTCTGATATGAGTGGAATCCCTGCTTCAGACAGTGATAATAGATCTCTTTGCAATGTACGTAGTGAAACTCCTCCTTCAAACCTACGCAGAAGCTCTGTCGTGGTTACTTTTCGTCCGCTGCTTAATATTTGAAGAATCCGGAGCAGTCTTTGTATTTGTGAAAGCTCACCCATAAGCAATCAGAAGTTATAAATTAAATGAGACAGATGATGTCGTTTTTATTATTTATACTCGATTTCCTCAAATCGCTATCCCGGCCCTAAATAGTTCGAAATAACGAAAATGCAAAGAATTCCCTATCTGCTATTATTGTTTGATATACTCGTTTTATATACCAATTTCACAAAATTCAAAAAGCCCCAATTTCTCGATGCACTGTAACGCCGGATTGAGCGACGTTGAAAACTCCCCGCCTGCCCATTTGAAATATATTGAAGGTGGCGGGCAGGCAGAGATTTTTAGCACATTTGTTCGATTTAAGGTAATAATCGACCTGACGACACAGAAAAAACAAAAAATGTAAAAAGGATGTGTGTATTGATGTGTCGCTGTATCTATCGCAATATAGACAGATACAGCTCTATTTTATAAAGTAAATGTCTTAAGCCGAAAAGTTCGAGCTTAAAGACGAGTGGTACACCCGGGAGGACTCGAACCCCCAACCTTCTGGTCCGTAGCCAGACGCTCTATCCAATTGAGCTACGGGTGCATATTCTGGTGATTGGTAACTTGTGAGTGGTATTTGTGGATTGTAATAAACTACTGGAATTACCAATCTACCAGCTACCACTCAACCAGTTACTTCCGAAGGAACTCCCACGGAGCACTCTGCTACTCACCAATGGTGTAGCGCGTACGGGATTCGAACCCGTGTTACCGGCTTGAGAGGCCAGCGTCCTCACCCCTAGACGAACGCGCCATGGCTGGGGAGGAAGGAGTTGAACCCTCACTTACGGAA
>MAYW01000223.1 GCA_001723765.1 Candidatus Scalindua rubra | reverse complement strand
CTTGCCATTCTTGGTGGATTTGTTCCTGGCAGGAATAGGGTTCCTGGAGTAGAAGTCATGTGGCGTGGTATACGCAGACTTGAAGATATAGCAATAGGAGTATTATTAATGAAGGAAGACCTTTCAGAGAAAGCTTTGAGCGCTTATTGTTTTGAATTTGGTTAGCTGTCCGGCAAAAAATTGTCCAACAGTAAGGGGGGGAGAGGGTTAGGGGGTTAATTTAAGATGTTTAACATAAACATGAAAGAAAAAGATTTTAAGGTTTTGTTAATCAACTGTAACACAATGATGGATGTCCTTCTGCCAGTGGGACTTTCCTTAATATCTGCATGTCTAAAAGAAAAAGGATTTGAGGTTAAGTTGTTTGATACAACCTTTTATAAAATATCAAAGGAAACAGGCGATGAAATACGGGCCAAAACTCTTCAAGTAAGGAAAACTAATCCTGAAGAATTTGGGTTAATGTATAAAGATACCGATTTGTTTGAAGATCTTAAAGAGATGATAGAAGAATATTCACCAGACATTATAGGCTTGTCTTGTATAGAGTGTACCTATGAGCTTGGGATAAAAATGCTGAAAAGCATAAGACACTATAATATCCCCTTAATTGTGGGAGGTGTCTATGCTACTTTTGCGCCTGAATATATTATTGCTGAGGATTGCGTAGATATGGTATGCGTTGGAGAAGGAGAATATGCCCTTGTTGAATTATGTACAAAGATTGTGGAAGAGCAAGATATAACGTCTATAAAAAATATCTGGATTAAGAAAGATGGCAAGATATTTAGAAATGGGATTAGAGAACCTGTCAACATCGATGAATTGCCTTTTCAGGATTGGAGTATATTTGATCCCAAGAGATTTTATAAACCGATGGGTGGCAAGATATCTATGACGGGTACATTTGAAATGAACAGGGGTTGTCCATACAATTGCGGTTTCTGCAGTGATTACGGATTAAATAAACTTTATGCAAATAACGGAGGTTATTATAGAGAGAAAAGCATTAAAAGGCTTATAGATGAGATGAAGAAAAAAAAGGAGGAATACAATCTACAATTTGCATATCTAGTGGCCGAAAGTTTTTTGACAACAAAGCGGGAAAGGATAATTGAGTTCATCAAAAGCTATAAGGAAGTTGATATACCATTTTGGATTGAGGCAAGACCTGAGTCAATTAATGAAGAAAATGTCAGTCTTCTCGAATCCGCAGGCTGTGAGGGAATAAGCATTGGTATTGAAAGTGGCAATTTAAATTTGAGAAGGGAACTGCTGGATAGAAATATGACAGATGAAACAATAATAAAGACATTCAAGATTCTCGAAAGGTCAAGTCTTAGGGTGAGCGCTAATAATATTATTGGTTTTCCAACCGAAACCAGAGAGCAAATATTTGAAACTATCGAGTTAAACAGGCAAATGAATGCGCCGGGTGTTATGGTTTCACTTTATAATCCTTATAAAGGCACAGCATTGCGAGAATATTGTGAGGAAGAAGGTCTTATACAAAAAGGATCTCTTGCTGGTGATTATAGGTCAGAGACAGTATTAAATATGCCACAGTTGTCCAGAGAGGAATTACTGGGACTCCAGAGAACTTTCCCTCTATACGTAAGATTCCCCAAAAGTGAATGGCCAAGGATTAGTAAATGTGAAGGAAACGGTCAAGAAGCAGAAATCTTGTATAAAGAATTATCTCGTGAATATACAGAGAAATTTTTATAGTAATAGTTCAGTACAAAGATGAATTTCATGCTATTTAACGAGAGTGTCAAACCTGCTTATTTGTTACGTAAAATCCGATTTACGGCGAACAAATACACGCTTCGATAGTAATAAATAGAAATATAATTATGAAAAAAAATAGGTATAGGACGGACTGCTGAAGTATATGATTATAAAGATAATAAAGTATTAAAGCTATTTTATTCTACTTTCAATGATAAGGATATAGAATACGAATATCTTATAACAAAAAATATTTCTGATATGACCGATATTGCACCAAAAGTATATGGCATTATCAATGTTAAAAACAGATTGGGAATAGTATATGAAAAAATAAATGGGGAAATGCTATCTGATTATCTTTCAAGAAATTTAAAAAATGTACGTACAATTGTAAGCGAATTCGCTCAAACCCAGAAGATAATAAACGATATTAATTTTGAGAATTTTCCAAACCATACAAACAAATTAAAACAAAAAATAATGGGTTCGAGTTTATTATACAATTCTGAAAAAGAAATAATTCTAAAATATTTGAAAACAATAAATAAAAATGAAATATGTCATGGTGATTATCATCCTGAAAATGTATTTGTAGACCAAAACTATAATTATAGAGTAATTGATTGGGCAAATATGTTTGTAAGTAATAAATACATAGATATAGCAAAGACTTATTATTTAATTAAATTAGGAAAATCACTAAATAGAAAATCAAAACCAGGAGAATTAATAGAATGGTTAGGCAGGCAATTTATTACAAAGTTATATTGGGAAGAGGTAAAAACAGAAAAAAATAGAAGAAAATATTTTTTACCATGTCTTTTTATTGTTATTTTAATAAGATATGATGAAAATATAGAACGAGAAAAAAAATGGATTCACAATTATGTCATGAAGAATAAAAAGAAAATTTTAAAGAACATGGATATAAGAAAAGACATAAATTAATAAAAGGGCAATGCCGTTTAGAAGAAACGCAGTATGCAAAACAAAATTAACCCTTATCATTCGTCAAATACTTATATAATAATATTTGTCCATAAAAGACCTCCAATACAATTATTAGATAATTCTCCTACACTAAACAATATCCACTGTCTACTAAAAACCCCACCATCGTGGATTTAAAAAGCCCAATAATGGTGAATAATGTCCACTTTACATCTTATAAATACGATTAATGATTATCTTTGGGATAATTCAGGTCAGGATTATTAATGATAAATAAGCGGAAATTCAAAATATTATTGTTAATTGCTGGTAGTGCTATATTTTTCGGACTGATTTACAAAGTTGGTCCCTCAAATCTTTATTATCATCTCAGCATTCTAAAGTGGAAGATTTTACTTCTACTTTTACCATACACGCTTGTTTTTGCCCTCGATACACTAGGCTGGAAATATTCATTTACAAAAGTAAAGATTAGTTTTAAAGACCTCTTCTTAATAAGACTTGCCGGTGAATCAATAAACTGGACAATACCATCCGCAAATTTTGCCGGAGAGCCAATGAAAGCTTACTTCCTGAAGAAACACAATATATCAATTGTAGATGGAATGACCTCCGTTGTTATTTCGAAAACAATACTGATAATATCACAGATAATCTTTGTAATGATTGGAGTTGCCTTTTATCTGTTTAAATTAAATGTATCAGGCTCTCGTCTGGTAAGCTCAATAGCAATTATACTATTGGGCATACCCATAATAATGTTCATTTTTTTCATACAGAAACAAGGTCTTTTTGCTTTTCTTTTGAAACTGTTACGAATGTTCAGGATAAGGATACGTTTTATTGAGGAAAGGGAAGAGAGTTTAAGGGAACTTGATAAAAATATATACCAGTTTTACAGTTATAATAAAAAGAAGGCCTTTTACGCTTTTGTTTATTGTTTTCTTGGCTGGGTGGCAGGCCTGATAGAAGTATTCTTGATTCTTTATCTCTTAGATATACCCATAGATACAGTTTCCACATATATCATCGAATCACTCTCAACTGCTGCAAGAGGTATAACATCCTTTATACCCGGAAGTGTTGGAGGTCAGGAGGGAGGCATCATTGCAATATTTGTTAGTCTAAAATTAAGTGCAGGTGTCGCACTGACGTTTGGTATACTGAGAAGGTTTAGGGAGTTAATATGGATTGGCGCCGGGCTTTTTGTCTTATCAAAACTTGAATGGGCGATTGCAGAACCTGCAACAGAAGAGTAAAATATTAAAACCCAACCTGGTAGACCCAGAACATACAGAGCTAAGCTCAGCTTTGTTAGATATTTATCCACTTTTTTGGTTCTGGCTCGACCAGTTGGGTATATGAAAACCTACGGTTTTCAAACTTTCCCTTATTAGTACAAAGATTAGGAGGTAGACCTCTCTTTCGAGAGGATTCCAATTCTGGAATCCTCTCGAAAGAGAGGCTGGTCATGTTTATGTAAATAATGATAGCCAAATTATAAAATTGTTTGATTTGTTATTAAACATTTTTCCTTAACACACCAAAGGCATCGGCACAAACTCAGCCGAACGATACGGGCGGGCTGGTAGCCGCAACCTTGAGGTTGTGTAACTTACGAAATTCTCTTTGTGCTCTTTGTGTCTTTGTGTGAGGATTAGTAATTTAAATAAACAGGAAAAAGATGGCTGTACCCACGAAAATCCTCGAACTTGTAAAGCGGTTTGATCGTAATCTGGATGCCTATAAGCAAGGCAGATATAACGAAACCCAGATAAGGCGTGAGTTTATTGACCCCTTCTTTGAAGAATTGGGCTGGGATATTACCAATAAGCAAGGCTATGCTGAAGCTTATAAAGACGTAGTTCATGAGGAATCTGTCAAGGTAGGCCAGGCTACCAGGGCCCCTGACTACGGTTTTCGTATCGGTGGTGTGCGCAAATTCTTCCTGGAAGCCAAAAAGCCTTCAGTAAACATAAAGGAAGACACCCACCCCGCCTATCAACTACGGCGCTATGCCTGGAGCGCAAAACTCCCTCTCAGTATCCTTACCGACTTTGAGGAGCTTGCAGTCTATGACTGCCGTGTCAAACCTGTCAAAACTGACAAGTCTTCCCACTCCCGCATTCTTTATATGACTTACACAGAATATGCTGAACGATGGGAGGAGATAACGAGTATCTTCTCTCGTGAAGCAATCCTGAAGGGTTCTTTCGATAAGTATGTTGAATCAAAAAAGGTCAAGCGAGGTACTGCCGAAGTTGACTCTGTCTTTCTGCAAGAGATTGAACGCTGGCGTGATTTTCTTGCAAAGAATATTGCCTTGAGAAATCCTGATCTGAGTCAAAGGGAACTCAACTTTGCCGTCCAACGCACTATTGACCGAATCATTTTCCTCCGCATCTGTGAAGATCGGGGGATTGAGCCCTATGGCAAACTGATGGCATTAAAAAACGACAATAATGTTTACAAGCAATTGTTTCAACTTTTTCATAAGGCTGACGACAAGTACAACTCAGGTTTAATTCATTTTAAAGAGGAAAAAGACCGTAAAGAGTCTCATGATAACCTGACTCCTAATCTGACCATCGACGACAAAATATTAAAAGACATTATCAATAATCTTTATTATCCTGACAGTCCTTATGAATTCTCAGTCCTCCCTGCTGATATACTTGGCCAGGTTTATGAACAGTTCCTTGGTAAGGTCATTCGTCTTACCCCTGCTCACCGTGCCATAGTTGAGGACAAACCTGAAGTAAAAAAGGCTGGCGACGTCTACTATACACCCACCTACATTGTGGATTATATTGTCAAACAAACGGTTGGTAAGCTAGTCGAGGGTAAGAAGCCTGGCCCACACGGGAGTGTAAACAAGCTCAGGATTCTAGACCCCGCGTGCGGCTCCGGCTCCTTTCTGCTTGGAGCCTATCAGTTCCTGCTGGATTGGCACCTTGATCAATATGTGAATGACAATCCCGAAAAGTGGGCAAAGGGACGTACTCCACGCCTTTATCAGGGAATAGGCGGAGAATGGCGGCTTACCACTGACGAGCGCAAGCGTATTCTTCTGAATAATATTTATGGAGTGGATATTGACCCTCAGGCAGTAGAGGTAACAAAGCTGTCACTCCTGCTCAAGGTACTGGAGGGAGAGAATGAGCAGACGATTGGACATCAACTGTCGCTGTTCCAAGAGCGAGTCCTGCCAGACCTGCACAACAACATCAAATGCGGTAATTCCCTCATTGGCCCTGACTTTTACAGTGGCAAACAAATGACTCTACTCAATGAAGATGAAATGTTCCACATTAATGTCTTTGATTGGAAGACTGAGTTTCCTGAAATCACGAAAGATGGTGGATTTGACGCTGTAATTGGTAATCCTCCTTGGGGTGGTGAGTTTAAAGAATATGTGCCAAGTTTCATGACATAGTCGACACTTTCTAGTGCTACTAGCTGTGTCATGAGATCGTATACACTTTAGCAAAATTCTTTAACTGGTATCCTGTTTTTGACAGGTTCTCTAAGTTTATAAG
>MAYW01000222.1 GCA_001723765.1 Candidatus Scalindua rubra | reverse complement strand
ATTCTTTGAACTTTTGAGACCATTTGGCGTTTTTATGTTCTACGCTATCTTCTACAATTATTGGCATCATTTAAATATTATGCCAATGAAAAATCATTTTGTCCAGCAAAAAATTGTCCAACAGTAAGGCCCAGACCGCAGGGCGGATCGCGCCAGGGCAGGCTATAATTCTTGTTATGGAATAAAAGAAAATTTCACACAGAGATACAGAGTTCACTGAGAAAACGAAATTTAAAAAAATAAAACAAAAGATAATAGTTTTTACCCCTTGTGGTTCCCCTGTTAGATAATGTAAAATAACCGTTATTTGTACGATAAGCACACATTAATCACGATAAACGTAGTTGACTGTTGGATAAGTTCTATCTAACAGGGTGAATTCGTGACTTCGTGTGAGGAATAAAGTCCAACTACAACTTTCCCAATCTCATTTTCAGTCATACCCGCCCAGGCGGGCATCATTACTTTGTGCCTCCGTGTCTTTGTGTGATTATTGTTTTTTATTAAAATGTTATACTCTTTTACATTCGTAGTGAGCAACTTAATGCAAAGTCAAAATAATGCAAAATTTCCTTAATCTTCCTTTCCTTATTTTCCAAACATACGTCATTAGAAATCAACATCCACATTCAGGGAATCCAGGAATTTATTAAATGCTGCAAAAAGTTCCATCACACCAAGGGCTTCAACTATTTCCGGTTCGGTAGCTCCTGTTTTCTTTAGTCCTTCAAATTCTTCATCCGTTATCCTGTTTGGATCTTTATTTGCCTTTCTGGCAAAAGTAATAAGCCCTTGCTCTTTCTCCGTAAACTCAGATTTTTCGATATCATTTTCAATTATTTCAATTTCTTCTTCTGTTACACCAATTGATTTGAGTGCTGCTGTATGAGCGGCTACACAGTACGAACAACTATTGTCCTTTGAAACCAGAACGGCAATAGCCTCCTTGGTCTTTCTGCTCAAATTCCCCTGCATCATCAAAGCCTTAACCTTGTCCCAGTTGGCCTTCAATAACATAGGGAAATGGGAATATGTTTTAAACAGATTTGGAACCTTTCCAAAAGCACTTTCAATTTCTGTAAAAATCTCTTGAACGTCTTCAGATACCTCACTTTCCCCTATAACCGAAATTCTTAACATTATTTAAGCCCCATTGAAAAAACGTTATCAAATATGTAAATTCTCAATAAGTTGTGGAAGTCAAACATTCATGCACATGACAATCCTTGCTTTCGCAAGTAATCCAGTACTGGAATCCTCCCGAAAGGGAGGGAATATCTATCAAGGCTAAAGTCGTGCCGAAGGCTTATCTGCCTCTGGCATGACCTTAACTCCCAAAACTTAAAATGGAAATTCCAAACAAATCGCAAACGACCGATTACAAATAACGCTTATCTGACCCGTCCTGCATCTTGCTTTCTAGCTTCTTTTTTTTTACTGCGCTATGTTACTCTTTATTTAAAAGAGCATCTATGAGTTGTTCTACAACAGCCGGGTTAAAACCTCCGAAATGTTGAAAACGAATTTTCCCATTTTTATCAATGATCACTATCTCAGGGGTTCCGCGTGTGTGATAGCGAATCATTGTCTCCGGAGTTCTCTGGTTTGACACATGGTCATCAACCCCTACCGGGTAAGTTACGTTCTTTTCTTTAACATACTGCCGTAGTCGTTCCGGGGTTTGTTGAGAATGCCCTTCAAAGACCGTGTGAATACCAAGCAATTGAATATCTTTACGATCACTATATTTCCGTTCCCATTTTTCCATAAGGGGTATAGAAAATTTGTTACATCCTGGACACCATAATTGAAAGAAGTCTATTATGATAACTTTTCCACGCATATCCGTTAGTGTAAATCCGTCTGTATTGATCCACTCAGAGATTACCCACTCAGGAGCTCTTTTTCCTGTAGGGGCAGCCTCCATCTTCATTACAAAAAGGAAAAGTCCACACAGGATTGCCACAACGGTAAAGGGGAATCTTGACGGGAAAAAACAATCCACGAAGAACTTTTTCGTCTTTAAAATACCTGTATCTATATTCATACTGATTCTTTCTCACAGACAATATCTAATAAGAACAACTCCTCATACTGAACATAACTCAAGAGAAACGGGATCATTTTCTTAGTAGTATTTTGTAATTATTCAATAACCTGCAGGGAAAATTAAATAAAAGAATAAATCCCCCTATCCCCCTTTATTAAAGGGGGCTTTGGGGGGTTTTATTATTATACTTCAAACCTATCTTCCAATCTTTCCCGCAATGCCTTTCCGAGTAATTTAGCCTTATTTATAACCTCCGGTTGCTTGTCCAAACAGGGAATGATTTCAGGTGAAATTTTTGCATCCTGGCCGAAAAACCTTTTCACACCACTTACACTGCAAACCTCACCATAACCACACGAAAAACATGCAACGGCACCTTGTGCCGCTACGACACCCATACATTCAATCTCGTTATATTCAAAGAATCCCTTAATATCATCACCCGCTATCTCATACATTGCCATGCCTCTTCCGGGCATTTCCCAATCTCCACCTCCGCCTACTGAAGCAATTGCGCCTATTTTACCGGAAAGCTTCATACCTCCATGTCCATCTTTATCGTGCCTGAAACAGTAAAATCTCTCAAGAAATGCGTGTGTAAGGGCATTAAGTCTCCCGAAATAATTAGGAGCGCCAACTACTATAGCGTCTGCTTCTAATACCTTGTGCATTAATGGAATATAATCATCGTGGACTTTACAAGTATTGTCCTCAACACAACCCAAACAGCATATGCAACCATTAATCTTCTTGCCATGCAGGGATGTTAATTCTGTTTCCAAACCGGTTGCATCCAGGATAGTCTTAACCAATCCTTCTGTTGTGTGACTTCTCCTCGGACTCCCGCTGATGCCAAGTACTTTCATCCTGGTCATTCTTCCAATAATTTATATGTCTCAGTTACAGACTTGTCAGAAAACAAAATATCTCCTGTCACCTTCTTATCTATCGCGTTAAGCATCTTTCTCAATCCATTTCCTATCCTGTTAAAATGTTCAGGAACGGGAATAAAATACTTGATATCATCTTCGGCCTTCTCATCAAGGAGGGATTTGAGCAACCTCTCAGAGTCTTTATAAAGATTTTTCTCAAGCTCCTTTACTTTTCCCAGAGAATCCAGGTTATGTTTCTTAAATCCTTCGTATAGCATCTAAAGCAGAAATTATCATTATTAGAATTCCTGACGTTAACATTACACCATTAATTTGCCTGCCGTAATGAGGAAATATTCTCCTGCTCCTATCATTATCCAACCAAAAAACTTTTTGATAGCCACACTCCACTTTCCAGTCTTGGGCAAACTTGACATCAAACCTGCAAACGTGCCTACAATGATTAAGAGTGTTCCTAATCCTATGGAGAATATGAAAAGTAAGGTCATACCATAAATGACGTTTTGTTTTGCCGCCACAAAGGTCAAGACAACCCCCAACACAGGAGCTGTACATGGCGCTGCAACCGTTCCGGCAAGAAGTCCTACTAGAAATGCTCCAAAGTACCCACCAGTCCTTTTACCCGGTTGCCTGCTCGTAAGAAATGAAGGTATCGGTAAGACTATGGCATCTAACATTGCCAAGCCTAAAAAAATGAAGATATTAGCAACGACCAAATAAAGTATAGGATTTGTGCTTGCAGCACCAAAAAGCTTTCCTGTCATAGCTGCAAAGGCTCCAAGAGCAGAATATGTTGCTGCCATTCCTATTACATAAAAAATCGAAAGGGAAAAACCCTTCAGTCTGGATTCACCACTGTGCCCCCCGATATATGCAATTGTTATCGGTATCATTGGATATACACATGGTGTAAAACTAGTAAGTACTCCACCTATGAAGACTGTTACATAAGCTAAAAAGGGCGCTGTATTAAGGTAACCTTCTAAACCTTGCAAAAAACTTTCCATATAATATTATTCCTATAAAACCTGTTCAAGTTTTTGTCCGAGTTTACTCTTGCTTGTAACGCCAACCATAGTATCCTTTATTTCACCATTACTAAAAAGTATTAGAGTTGGTACGGATAAGATGCCGTACTTAGTCGCCAGTTCTTTGTTGCCGTCTACATCAATATCTACCTTCGCAAACTTAATCCTACCATCGAATTCACTGGCTAGTTCATCTAAAATAGGTGTTTGTGCCTTACAAGGCGCACACCAATCCGCAAAAAAGTCAACCAGAACAGGCACATCGGATTGAATAACCGTCTGTTCAAAATCTTCGTTCGCTACTGCTGTTGTATTTGCCATTTTCATTTTCCCATTTATTAATTAAGTCCTAAGCTTTTAAGAAGTCCTTTAATGCATTAAAACACGGAGTTGATTTTAAATCGTTTATATGATTATAATCTTCATACATAACCTCAAGCCTTTCGATAAAATTCAAGGCTATTCCCAATCTTTTTGTCCTCTTTTCACTATCATGTTCAGTGCCTTCTACGTGTTAGTCCTGAGAATTACTCCTTTTGTAGTAAATCTGACGGTTTTGCTGGGGAGCCAAGGCGTGTAAATATTTGCAGTTATTTCAAGCGTTATTTTTTTGCCAGGAGAAAACTGTTCAGCAACATCTGTTTCCACTTCTAGATAAACACCACTAGAACTGATATTCTTTGACTTAGCATTGTGACCAAGTAATTTTATTGGTAGTGAGAGATCTAATCTATTATCCGACCGTCTCTCAATTCCTTTAAAAAGCTTTGGCATTGTTTTGTTTCTGTGTGTAATTTCCATTCTTTCCTTTAAAAGTAGCTTACGTTTTTTTAACTTAAAACTTTTACAAAATCTTTTTCAAACTATGAGCCCTTTTGCCATGGGGGAGTTGCGCCTGATAATTGAGAAATCCTGCTAATTATGGCAAGCTGACAGACAGGGCAGTAACGGTTGTCCTCCGGATTGCGGTGATTATTCATATAGCAATTATTCGACGGTATCAAATATTTTCCTCTATCTATACCACTGATTATCTCACTTCTCTTGATCCTTCTATTCGGCAAGAACCCCTGTCCTATCAACCCATTCCATTTAAGATTATTTGCGCTCCGGTCTTCAAGATTTACGGCAGCAAAGTTACTCGCCCTGGGATGCGAATATTCATCGGCAAGTTCGACAAAAGCGTGCCCGATCTCGTGTAGGATAGAATCTTCTCCAACAAAGGAGAAATTTCCCTGGTTAGTATGAATGGTTGCTCCATTGCAACTACACTTTATAACCTCTTTTATGCCAAACTTAAGAAAGATCAGATTGAAAGCGCCTTGTCCCGCCGAGGTGGGCAGCCCACCAGCGATTGGTGTGCCGCTATAGTTATAGGCTCTTGTAGAGAGAATATTATTCTTTGCAATGTCCTCCCGGAATTCCTCTTCAATGCGAAAATAAAAAAACTGTTTATAACGGTCAAAGGGCGAAGTGTTGAACATCATGCCGGCAATCTCCTGTAGGGGGAGATTTGTGCGATTCCGAAACAAGATTCCTATTTTCTTGTGTACTGATGTATTAAAGTCAACCTCTTTGCCACCAGAGCTGAAATAATCCTTAGGATATTTAAAAGAATATCTTCCGTCATATTGAGCCTGTGTTTGCTCTAAAGGCAGTGAAAGTAAAAACATTGCTATAAAAATACTCTTTAATCTTTTTATGCTTAATCTTGTAAATCCTTTCATTACTTTATACCAAGCACTGGTTCAACCACCTCATTTTGAAAGCGATCTCTTATTTCAATAAATTTTTTGCCATGCTCCATTTTATTTCAATGATGTCAATAATCAATCTCGCATGACTAGGGTCATCTTCAACAAATAAGATCCTTGTTTTTTCCAAAGACATACTCCTTTTCATTTTTTCCTTTCACCTTGGCCATCAGCGCTTACCGGTAATGTTATCGTAAAAGTAGCGCCTTTGTTTATTTCTGACTCACACGTAATTGTGCCATTATGTTCTCTTATTATCCCATATACGATAGAGAGCCCAAGTCCTGTGCCTTTCCCAACCTCTTTAGTCGTGAAAAAGGGTTCAAATATCTTGTCTACATACTTCTGTTCCATACCCATTCCATTGTCTGCAACTTTAAGGATAACAGACTCCTTATCTTTAGAAAGAAATATATCAACCCGTATCTCAGCATGCTCAGTTTTATCCTTAAATGCATCCACAGCATTCTGGAATAGGTTTATAAATACCTGCTCAAAATGATTCGATCTGACTGAGACCATAGGTAGATCGGTTTCG
>MAYW01000221.1 GCA_001723765.1 Candidatus Scalindua rubra | reverse complement strand
GAAACATTATTGGCATAAAACTAGATACATTAAATACAAAACTACGGATGGAAATGAAGTCTCACGGCTGACCTTCTCATTTAAAGCTCAGCTTAAAGATTGCAAGGTACCTCTTAAGTTTGTAGTAGTTTTTGGAAAGTGGAGTAAGGAAGACGAGAAAAAAATCCACATCCTTATCACAAACCAACTGAAAGCATCTTCCAAGACCGTTATCAAAAACTACTTACTTCGTTGGGGTATAGAGTATTGTTTCAAGGAATTAAAGGATACATTTTGCTTCGATCACTACCAGGTCAGACATATTGATAAGATTGAAAGATATTGGAATTTGTGTCTGATTGCCTGGACTCTTACCTACTGGATAAAGCAAAATGCTTATCTTAATAAAATCCTCGAAACTAAGCCTGTTACCTTTAACGAATTCAAGCAAGCTATCAACTCTTTGCTTGAGTTTTCTTCAACCAGTGAACTTTCAAAGAACGAAACACTTGCCAACGGGTATTTCGGAATAAAATCTGCCCGGGCAAGGAAAAAAATTGCCGCCTAACTTTTTTTAACAAAGTAATGTTATGTGTTATAACTGTGGGTGTCAAGAACCAGACGATCCGATGGGAAGAGGTAAAATTTCTGAAGGCGGAGCATCTTTAACTGAGGATGATTTAAAACTAATGGCTGAAAAGTGGGAAATGAGTCTAAAGGATACAAAAAAGAATATCTTAAAACTTCTTCAAAAAACAGTTGAAGACTAGCTGGATTCGGAGAGGATAAAATGATTTCAGAATACATTGAGAAAGCAATGGGAAAAGCTTTTTATGAAAAATTAGAGGATGGTACTTACAGTGGAGAAATTCCAGATTGCCCTGGAACATTAGCATTTGGTAAAACTCTTTATGAATGTCAAAGAGAATTAAAATCGACTCTTGAGGGTTGAATCATTATCAGTCTACGACATGGACATGAACTCCCCTTAATAGAAAATTTAGACTTGAACAAAAAATTGGTAGAGAAATTGCAATAGAAGAATGGCAGAAACTTTAGCGCAAATTCTAGCTGAGACAAGACAAGTGGAAAGGATTAGAAGTGCTAAGCATAAAACATTTTTATGAGCAAGGTCTATCAACTAAAACAAACAGTATCTATAGATAAAAATTATATTTACTAATCAAGATTTGATACCTCGCTTGATTCGTACATTTAACCCACTACCTTAGTTTTGTCAATAGATTAGGTGACCCTATCCCCACTCTCATTTGTCAAATAAAATAGTGTCTGTCCCTAATTCTACATGGATACGCCACCGAACCCTAATGCTGTGCGCACCGTACTTCTACCCGACTTTAACTCGTCACTTTCCAGTATATCAGCTATCCACAAACCAGGAGGAGTATAGGCCTTAGACAGGGGGCTAAATTCCTGTGGCAACACATTTATGCATGTACCGGTTTTGGAGCAATATTATCTTTTCTTTTTGCTATTCCGTTTTTGTCAAGTTTTGTTCTGCCAATAACTGTGGTTGGGGGTACGCTTCTGGCCGCAAGAGCGCCGGGAACATCACAATTATTTTCGCTTAAATGAATATGTTTTTAGAGAAAAATATTTCAAAAGGAGTTGCAGGAAATAAATATCATTTTACCCCCAATTGAATTACAAAACAAATTCGTTTCAATCGTTGAACAGGTCGAACAAACAAAACAAAAAATGCGCGAGTCATTAGACGAAATGGACAACCACTTCAACGCTTTAATGCAGAGGTATTCTGGATAAGGGATAAATAGGATCACATCTCGCCACTTAACAGAATATTTTATTATGGAAAGACACTTTTTAAAAGGCGAGTCAGGGGGGCACCTTGAATATGGAAAGCGTTTGACAAATAAACAAACAGAAGGTGTTGCTGCTCCTGACCCCTTTATCCCTTTATCTTACAAGAGGACATGTAGTCAAGGAAGGACTTGACCTGCACCTGCAGGCACATGGTTTCTTATCCTTATCCTTTTTTTATTAAAATCCTTTCATCATCCACATTCACCATAAACGAGGCTGTAGCGACTCTTTTTTCAGTAATCGATTTTATTATTGAGATTATCATACTAGCGATCATACTAACGAATATGAAGCTCCATGCAACAAAGGCGATATAGATAAAACATTTTGAAATGTTTATAAGAAATGGAATTTGAATAGCTTGCGAAAGTTTTATTGTACAGGCCGTGTACATACCTAAGGGAAAGACCATACCCCAGTAAAGGGGGCCATACTTAAATTGTGTCCTATGATAAACGTATTTCCAGATTCCTAAAATTATCAACAACGGTATCCACCATGTACAAAATGACCAGAAAAATAATGTGAAACCTTTTGTTAATGTTAAGAAATCATGAAAAACTCCACCTATTTTTGGGATGTTTATGCATAATATCGAACCTGCCAAAGTGGTAATGGCAATTGCACCCATGTTAACCCAATAAGGTGGTGCCAGTGCTTCGGGAGCTATCTTGAAAAATACCAACCTATAAAAAAGTAGTGTAATCAAAATCACATAGAGGAATGCACCAATCATCCACCACACAAAGGAAGTAAACATCACAAAACTGCCATAGCTTCCAAATTCGGGTGCAAGTATAGCGCCAAGAACAGCTACAGATTGTGTTCCTACTGTAGCTATCAACCAGCCTCCATGCATAACCGTTTCGAGCCTTTCATTACACTTAATAAAGAGTATGCTGAATGTGAATAATGAAACAATCGTCCAAAGAAAGATGCCAAAATACCAAAATATCTTTGCAATTTCTGGTTGGTCTACGATAGAAACAAATTGGGACCCCAGCACGTTTGTACCTGCAACTGCAGTAAAAAAGGCTATACTTAGTTTCGGGTTGGAAAGGTCTTTGTATAAACAATCCCAGAAAATAATTACACGCAATATCAGTATAGGTAAAAGAATTGCGTATGCAATGATGTTTATGTAAAAAAGTAAATATGCAATACCCGTAAAACCCAATAGATTAGACGCGATAGAAGTTATACCTGTCGCCATTACCATCGCGAAATAGGCCGGATGAAATGTCTTAATTGTATCTCTGATAATGTTCATTTTATTCCTAACCTTTCAAAAAATCAATATCCTTCTTGTTTTTTCTCGATGAACTAATATCCCTGACCCGACTAGTATTCTTGCGGACGGGTGTGGATGAGCAAGCGAGAGAGAAAGTGGCAAAAAAAGATATGACATGCCTAAACTTCTATACCAGTCCTCTACTCTACCTCACGCTCTTTTTTTACTAGCAGAGCCAGCAAAAAGTCCTACAAATAAACTGGGGGGGGGCATAAAATAATTTCACTGCCCCCCTTGATTAATTCGTGCCGCAAGATACAGAAAACATTATGTATATTGAAGCTCCTCTACAGCAAGCTTCAATTCAACCCCCGGACATACTTCTAATTATTCTATTTTGGGAGATGAGGGCTGAGAGCCTCTACAGCAAGCTCCAATTCAACCCCCGGACATACCCTACAATACTTTGGGTTATGGCTACTCTCAGGAATACCGTAGTATTTGTCGCATTCAGGGCAAACAAAATACTTTATTGTCCCCTCGCTTAAGACAGCTTCACTTGAAATCATCTCACCACAATACTCACAACCAGGATTATCATTATCTGGTATGTAAGATAATGTCCTCCCGCATTCAGGACACGTATTTCTAGTCACCATTTAACTCACCTACCTTTCATAAAAAATGATTTACATAAAAATTAAGATAATATATCTCAGCACTCAATCTAACCTTCCTTTGAATTGTCTCTATTCCTGAAGATGTTGTATAATATATAACAAAACACATGCCATTATAAATTCATCTCTGAATTTCCAGAGCCTTGTTGGAAAAGAAACGGTATTATAATATGGTAAAATATGATGGAAGTTAAGGGAGGTTTCTTTGGAATGTAGAAAAGGATTGCCAATAAATCACTAAGGCACAAAACATATGGTGAGCGCTTGAAAGTCTTTTATCTCAATAGGTTATGAGTTTTAAAAATGTTTAGGAATAAGACTGGGTGAGATAAAAATAGAATCTGATGATGCTTTATCTGAAACCGGAATCAGGTTTTACAAAATTATCAATCTAGTGTGATAAAAATTTTATTAACACCTGTATTCCAGTACAACTCGTGGTTTATTAGATAATAAAAAGTGTTCAATTATAGAAAGTGTAAAGTTCACACTTCTTTGGAATTTTACACAAATTATTAAAGTTTGCGACTTTTTATTATATTGTATTCTTCCATCTTCAAATAGATATTTGTACGGCTCATGCCGAGTATGCGTGCCGCCTTGGCCTTGTTCCATTTGTTTTCTTCTAATGCCCGTAAGATTGATTGTCGATCATGGCGTTTCTTCCTTTCTAATGATTTTATGTTATCGAAATTAAGATTTTGAAAATCCAGTGGTAGATTATCTATAGTGATGACGTCCTTTTTGCACATGACAAAGGCGAATTCCAGGGTGTGCTGAAGTTCCCTGACATTACCGGGCCATTTGTAATACTTAAATACTTTTAGAACTTCTGTAGATGCAAATTTAATACTTTTATTTAATTTTTTATTGAACTTTTTTATAAAATAGTCTACCAGAATGGGAATGTCCTCACTTCTTTTCCTGAGCGGTGGCATTGTCAATTCTGCAACTTTCAGTCTGTGAAATAAGTCTTCTCGAAATTTTCCCTGCTTGACTTTTTTGCGAAGGTTCTGATTTGTGGCTGCTATAATCCGAATATCTACTTTAATTGTGGTTGAGTCTCCTAAACGTTCAAACTCCTGTTCCTCAAGCACTCTTAATAGCCGTAGTTGCATTGTATTTGATATATCTCCTATTTCGTCTAAAAAGATAGTGCCTGTATCAGCCTTTTGGAATCTACCGATTCTATCACTGACGGCTCCCGTAAATGCGCCCTTAACGTGTCCAAAAAGTTCACTTTCAAGCACGTTATCAGGCAAAGCGGCGCAATTTACCATAACAAAGGGGGTTTTACTGCTTTTCCGGTGATAATGCAGCGCCTCTGCCACCAGTTCCTTTCCTGTGCCGTTTTCGCCCGTAATCAAGACTGTAGTTTGAACGTCAGCTAAGGCATCAATAAAGGCATAAACCCTTTGCATTTCCTCACTTTTACCTATTAAATTTTGTAATTGCCGGCGTTCGTTCAGATCGTTTTCCAGATTGACAAGTTTCGTTTCGTCTCTGACAACCATGACACAACCGTAAAATTTCTCCTGATAGCCAAAGAGTGGGTATGTGATTACACTAATAACACGTTTTGGTTGACCTTGCTTATTACATTCAAAACGACTTGTTTCAACAGGAAGTCTTGTATTGATGGTCTCGGTAAGTACGTCAAGACATTTTCCACAGCAACCATTCAGAAAAGATTCGTACCTCTTTCCTTTCGCATCAACTGGAAAACCACATTTTTCTTCTGCAGCCTTATTGAGTTCAAGTATCACTAAATCCTTATCCACTGTAATAATTGCGTCTTTAATACTCTTGAAGATTGCCTCAAGGTTTGATCTGTAATGAATTAGTTTTCGTTCATTAGTAATCGTTTTAGATACTTGTATCAGATGACTTAGCAATTTCTGATCGTCTAATGGTTTTAAGATGAACTTGTCAACACCCGTATTGATAAAGGCCATAAGATAATCCGAGCTGTCATGTGCAGAAATGATAATAATTACCTGTTCCCTGTCGATTTCCTTGATCTTATTAACCATCTCGATACCATCCATAACTGGCATCTTGATATCACTGAAAACAATATCATAATTACCGTGTTTGTATTTATCCAGTCCATCCTGGCCATTAATGGCGGTATCAACTGTCTCAAAAAAGCCAGATAATAAATCTGCTATTTCGAGTCTGACGTCATTATCATCTTCAACAAGTAGTACCCGGATATCTTTAGCGTATTTTGCAAGATCTTTTATTATTGTGTCCATTTTTAGATTGTTTTCTTCTGAAATCTCTACGGTCGCCATGTTCTCACACAGTTGGCGGAACTTATATCGGTAGTTTAATTACAAACTTAGCGTGAGTTTACGAATTAGCCGTGGCTAATTCTGCAACTTATAATACTATAACAAGTTACAGCATCCAGTCCTTCCCCCTAACTTGGCAAGTAATGCTTCATTTTAAATAAGTCGAAGATTCGTTTCTGCACCTTATCCATTTTGCTAACAATCGACTGGGTTGCTGGTTTTTTCTTTCCATTTGGGAAAACATTCAATAC
>MAYW01000220.1 GCA_001723765.1 Candidatus Scalindua rubra | reverse complement strand
CGGGTCATTCCTACGGGGTAAAGGAGGTTTAATCCCCCTCTTTCCCCCTTTTCTAAAGGGGGATATGGGGGATTTAGGGGGATTAGAATGTTATTTGGACTCTCTCCGAATCCACAATTTTACCATAAAGTACCTTCTTCGAATCCAGGTTCTTAACCTTTATTACCTCGCCTGTGTATCCAGTTTGTTGTGCCAGCCCTTTGGTAACAATTCTAAAACCTCTTGACTTAATAAACAATTTTATTACACTGCCACGTTTTATAGTCGGGGGTGTCTCAACCATATCTTCAGTAAGTATAGTATACGGCAGGATTGATACGGCTGCTGTCTTGCCTGTCAGGTTGTCTCTGCTGGAAAAGGCCAGGCCGCGTATTTTTGTAGTTTCCCTTCTGGCCATGAATACGTTTTCTTTCGTTAATTGCTGGTTGCGAGCTATTTTCCTCTTTGTAATAGCGACATATTCAAATACCCTGACTTTAAAAGAAACCGGTATCTTGAAATATCTCATACCGTTTGAGGATGCGCTAACTATTAACTCAATATTCCCCCTGTCTTTGCTTGTGTCCACAAGTGAAACATCAAAATTAATTTTATCTCTTCTGCTTGGTATCCATTGGTCACCGGGCAATCTTACTAATTCTACAGTAGTTTCTCTGTCGGTTACCGGCAGAACACTTAATAAATATTCTTTTGCTTTTTGTGAAATTTCAAGGCCGGTTATCTTTGTTGATTCGACTGAAACTGCTACTGAGTTGGCATTAGTAAAGTTCACGTCCGATACATTAACGTTTGAAGCATTCAAACGCATCTTCATAAAATCTTTATTTATCCTTCTGACATTATTTGGCCATGGTGTCCTTCCAATCTCAATGTCATTAATTTTGTTTACCAGTTTTACATCATCACCGGTTACAGTAGAGATATCACGGAATGTGATGGTTTTCTCTTCCAATATAACTTTATCCATTAAATTTACTTCAATCTTGCCTGTCTGCCGTGCCAACGGCACAGGCAGACCGGCTAAAATGTCAGGTATTAATATGAACGTGCTTAGAACAAGAATCAAAGATATTCTGGCTTTCATTGCCGTTCTCCTTTATAGTAAAATTTGAAGATTCATATTATTTATTATGCTGTCATACGGCTTGTCGCTTGTAACATGTCGTCACTTGCTCTAATTGCCCTTGAGCTTGTTTCGTATGCCCTTTGTGCAACTATGAGGTTTACCAATTCAGTCACAACCTCCACATTTGAACTTTCACGAAATCCCTGCATAATCTCCCCAATTCCGTTTTGCCCCGGTGTTTCTGTAGTAGGAGTGCCGGATGCGGTTGTTTCCCTGAAAAGATTTTTCCCCATACTTTCCAGCCCTGCAGGGTTGGGAAAGGTAGCAAGGGTTATTGCGCTTAAGGCTTGACTGCTCCCATCTGAGTTCTGGGTCGAAACTGTTCCATCTGATCCAATATTGATGCCTACTACGTCACCTGTAATTGAAACTGTGGGTTCAAGTTTAAGGCCTTCAGAATTTACCAGCTCCCCGGTACTGTTAAGATGAAAAGTACCGTCTCGTGTGTAAACAACTGTTCCATCAGGGTGTGTTATTTGAAAAAATCCTTTTCCCTGTATGGCCATGTCCAGTGTTCTTCCGGTATTTTCAGGGACACCTTGAGTAAATACTTTATTGGTTGCCACAACACGAACTCCACTTCCAACCTGCAAACCGGTTGGCGTTTCTATTCCCTGATTAGATTCTGAACCTGCAGGCACAAATTTATCGTATAATAAATCCTGGAAATTAGCCTGTACCCGTTTAAATCCGGTTGTATTAACATTTGCTAAATTATTTGATATAACATCAAGGAGGAACTGGTGTGCCTTCATACCTGTTGCACTTGTATATAATGCTTTCATCATGATTCTTGTCTCCTTTACGGTGTAAGGGGGTCAGGTCTTGAATATTGACAAAATGCTATGGTATCGGCTATATGCTGTATTTTGTTTTTGTCGATATTCAAGACCTGACCCCCCAAGTTTTACTGTTAAATTGTTTGACTGCTGATTAAACGCTCCATTAAGTCACTGAAAGTCTTTATGACACCAGTGCTTGCTTCATAACTCCTCATGTTAGCTATCATATCAACCATTTCCATAACAGCATTTACGTTAGATCTTTCCAGATAACCATGTGCAACTCTGAATTTTACATCTCCATTCTCGTTTATAGTTTCTAAAGGCGCTGTAAACATAGAATCACCTGTTGGGACAAGTCTGGTAAGGTCTGTAAAATTAGTAATTATCAATTCTCCTACATCTTTGCCATCTGCCCTGACAACCCCTTTGTTATCTATAACTATTTCCCTGCCGCCCTTTGGGATTATTATTGGGCCGCTTTGTCCCAATAATTTTGAACCGGTGGCGGTTATTATTTCACCATTGCTTGAAAGCTGGAATTGTCCATTCCTCGTATATCTCATGCCTTTATCTGTCTCCAGAGTAAAGAACCCATCACCATCTATGGCTATGTCTAAGTTGTTACCTGTGTAAGTAAGTTTGCCGTTAGATTGATCAACGCCGTAATTTGTCTGAAGGTTGCTCGTTTCTACCCCATCAACTTCTGTCAGAATAGACTTGAAAGAGACGGTATTCTTTTTAAAGCCGATAGTGTTGGCATTAGCGAGATTTCTTGCTATAACGTCCTGTACATTGGCATAAGCATCCAGCCCGGAGGCTGCCAGCTCAATTCCATCAATCATTTTTGATCTTTCTTTTAGTATTATTTAACGTATTGTGATAGAGTACAATATAAATTGAGTGATTTTAAAAAAATCGCTCAATTTATAGGTTTAGGCCTTCAGGGATTATCTAACTATATTAACCAATTCCTGCAGTACCTCATCAGTTGTCGTTATCGTACGTGCATTTGACTGGAAGGCTCTCTGGGCAACGATTAACTTTGTGAACTCTTCTGCTATATCAACGTTAGAAGACTCTAAGACACCGCTGACAATAGCGCCGACCCTACCGGAAAGCGCTGTCTTAAGAACTGCAGCGCCGGAACTCAGGGTTGGGAGAAAAGTAT
Organism: Candidatus Scalindua rubra; assembly: GCA_001723765.1. Taxonomy (GTDB): domain Bacteria; phylum Planctomycetota; class Brocadiia; order Brocadiales; family Scalinduaceae; genus Scalindua_B; species Scalindua_B rubra. Next base: position 3,233 of record MAYW01000220.1, on the reverse strand, counting down.
TGTTTCCTTCATTGGACAAACCTGCCGGATTGCTGAAGGTTGCCAGTTGAAGCTGGCCTATATCTTTGGTTTGCCCGTTAGTAAATAATGCCACAACCTTCCCATCTGAGTTTACTGTAGTTGACGAAAAGAAACCTTCTCCATGGCCATCCTGGTCAGTTGCTGCGGCAGACGAGGTACCGCCAAATTGGGTTAAACCAGAGAATGCATTTGCTGTGCCGAAGTCAAGGCTTACCGTCTGTGTACTTCCGTCTTTGAAGGTTACTGTTATGGCTGGTGTACCGGTAGTAGCTGTAAATGAGCCGTTGTTGTTAAAGGTTATGGACGTAAGTGAATCAGTAACGGTGCCATCTTTGGCTGCCATAGTTGGTGTTAAATCCCATGTATTGCTGGCTGTCTTTTCAAAGTGAAGGGCAACCAGAAAAGATGAACCCCGGGTATCAAATATTGGTATGGTAGTAGAGAATACGTCTCCACTTCCTGTAGTATTGATAACATAATTGGGATGAGTAGTAACGCCTGTGTTTCCTGTGGCATCGGATATGGTCAGCGTAAGATCTGAAGCGCCTGCAGGATCTGCTGTGAGGAGTAAATCGCCATTTGTGTCAATAGATGCCTTTGCTGTGCCATAATTACTTGTGATAAAGTCTCTAAGGGCGCCAAGTGTTGTGCCATTCTGGCCGGTTCCGGTTCCATAAGTGAAAGTTTTGGTAACGGTTGAGCCAGTATGCTCTGTACCGACTATGCTGATCTTGTCTCCTGCAACGTAATCTGTTGTATTGCCGGTAAGGTCATTCAGGTCAGCAACAGCCATGGAATCAGTCATTACACTGGTATCATTAGCGTTGTTTGAAAAAGCCGCGGAAACAGTCAGATTCGTATCATCAGTGATTGCTGTAATTGTTCTTGTCTCTCCCGAAACAGTTATCTTATCGCCAACAGCCAGTTCTTTTGTAAAGAGAGTGCCTACCCCCACGACTGCTGTAGATGCCGCAGGGTCAATTGAGCCGGTAAGTCCGCCGGTTCCGGCTGTTAGCGTCGTATCATTAGCGGTGTCTGTAAAAGCCGTATCAACAGTTAGACTCGTATTATTTGCGATTGCTGTGACTTTTCTTATCTCTCCGTTAACGTTTATCCTGTCACCAACAGCCAGTTCAGTTGTAAAGGCGGTGCCTACTCCCGTGACTGATGTAGATGCGGTAGGGTCAATTGAACCAGTCAGTGTGCGTGTAGTACCGGTTCCCACTACAGTATACGAACTGGCGGTTTTAATAACGTGGTTAATCGCTCCTGATGTAAATTCGGCGTTTAAATTTCCTTTTATTTCAGTAGTAGCTGTAGCCTTTCCAGCTACAGTTGAGTCTACGGGTATGTTTATAGCATTTCCCGAAACGCCTTTTACTTTAAGGCCGGTGCCTGAGTCAACAAGGTCATTATTTTTATCCACATTGAATGCACCTACCCTTGTGAAAGAATCCCGAAAACCGTCTGTAAGAATAAAGAAGCCTTCACCCTGTAGTGCAAGGTCAAGTGGACGCCCTGTAGGTGTTAAATTTCCCTGAGAGAAATCCCTGTCTACGCTTGATACCCTGGTACCGGTGCCAATCTGTAATGGATTTATTCCACCGATTCCACCGGTTGGCGCCAGAGCGGGTTTTATAGTCGACGTCAATTCATTGGCAAAGCTTACACGAGAGGACTTGAAACCTGATGTGTTTAAATTGGCCAGATTATCTCCGATTACGTTTAATGCTGTTTGTGAAGTCTTTAAACCTGATATACCTGCGATTAGTGATGATGAACCCATTGTTCACCCCTTTCTAAAAAAATGTTTGAAGGATTAATTGTTTTCAAATATTCCAGTTATATTGGATATTGGGATTTCTTTATTTTGTATTATGACTGATATTGAGTCATCGTCTATTGTGGCGCCATCTATTACTCCCTCAGAGATGCCTCCAGAGGCTGTATCGAGATATGTGGCTTTTTTACCGATTAAGTCACCTCCTCCTAATAATTGCTGAAATTTAAATGTGTCTGCAAAAGAGGCATTAAGGTTAGTAAGTTGTTCAACGGAACTGAATTGTGCAAGTTGAGCTATAAACTCATGTCCTTTTAAAGGGTCTAGGGGACTTTGATTCTTCAGTTGTGCTACAAACAAGCGTAAAAAATCTTCTTTATTGACGGCAGAACTACTTATATTGGAAACTTCCATCTTTATCTCCCTTTTACACTAAATAGTTAATTTTGTTTGAGTCTGCATCATATACCATCGACTCTTTATCAACATCGTCCTCGAAATATTCTTTCTCTTGGCTCGAAGAATCTTGAGTCTTTTTACTATCTGAGTCTGATTGAAGGTCTTTGTTCATAAAGCTCCATCTTCCATCTTCTTTTTCTTGAAGAAATACATCTAGTTTACCAACATCGATATCTGCATTAGAAATAAGCGCTCTCAACCTGGGAATGTCCCTTTCAATGATATCCTTTACTGTTGACCTTTCCACAGTAATCTTTGCCTCTAAGTTGTCATCTTCAACCGCAAATTCAAGTTTAAGGCTCCCAAGTTCTGGTGGATTAAGCTGGAGTTTTATTTCAGATTTACCACCTTCCATAAACAATCTTGCCCTTTGAATGATGTTGTCTGCTATATCATTGCCTAATGCTTCAAAAGGTTTGGTTGAGCCGCTGATTTGTGAAAGGGTATTGGTGAAATTTACTTCCGGTTCTGTATTTTGCTTGATATTTATAGGATTTATGTTTGGTTCTTTAAAGGTATCTGTCCCTTGATTGTTAGAAAAGGAATTATCTGATGATGTATTTACCTGTATTATTGCTTCATCTGCATTAAGGTTGTTAATGATATTATTATTGATTGAGGTTGAATTGTCCTGTGATTTGGAAACATTCGCTTCGACTAAATTTGGACGAACATCAAAGATTTTAGGTGATTCATTGCTATCTGCTTTTGCTTGTGCTGAGCCTTGCTGAGGTGATGGATTTGTACTGGAGTTTACAGGTGAGGTTTTGTTGAGATACTGTGTTATTTGTTCATTTATTTTATTATTAGTATTGTCTTGAGAGTTAAATCTATTCAAAGCCTTTGCCAGGGATGACACATCCTCATTATTATTTGAATTCAGGGCCTTTGCCGGGGATGATACATCCTCGTTATTATTTAAATTCAGGGCCTTTGCCGGGGATGATACATCCTCATTATTATTTAAATTCAG
>MAYW01000219.1 GCA_001723765.1 Candidatus Scalindua rubra | reverse complement strand
TCCTTACGTTTATGCCATTCTATTTTTCAATACAATCATATAAAAAGCTTATTTAGTTTTACAATATTATTGGTGTTGTTACCTAATACCACAGTATGCTGTAGTTACAGCAAATAGTGTCGGGACCATTTATGACTTGAACGCCGGTGAACATATGTCTATATAGACGTAAGCGAAGCAAGTCCAACACTTTAAGCTACTTTTAAAAGAGGCAATGCGGAATAAAAAATTATTAATCTTGATTATATTGAGTGTTGCGGCTGTCTTGAGTTTAATTTATGGAATAGCCACTACTCCAAAAGGGAGGCGAGGACTTATATCAATGCCAGCAGACGTTTACCAGGATGAAAAGGCTCAATTGACAAAAGGAGTCATTCCAACGAAGAGAGATGCAAAGAGAACGGGATTTGTTTCCTGGGGCAGGGACCCGTTTTTATTACCGCAGGAGCCTGCCAAGACATCTACAAGGCTTAACTTAAACGGTATAATCTGGGATGAAGAAGACCCCATTGCGATAATAAACGATAATTTTATAGAAATAGGCGATAAGATTGAGAAGAATACGGTGGTTGATATCAAAGAGGATAGCGTTATCTTAAACGACGGCGCCAATGATTTTGAACTTAGATTGGAATAACGAGTTAAGCGCATCCTGCGCAACTCTTTCACCCCGCTCTTTCTCTCCACTTACTTCTATTTTGGATGGAGAGATTGAAGAAAGAGCGGGGTGGATATGTGCTTGCATGCCCGACGGTAGGCAGGCGCACCCGCCAGAATGAATGTCGGGCTGGCAAAAAATATGATTTTGAAATTCCTAAACATGAACATAACTGCGCAAATTGATTAATGAAAGGAATGGTGCCACAGTTAATGTAGCCGCAGGCTTTAGCCTGCGTTTTTCATCATCTTATGAGTTTATGGCAATTTCATGTAAGTTGCGCAACCTTCACCCTGTTAGATATTCATGTTAAGTGGCGTATAGCTTACTCTCAAAACACTATCTAACAGGGTAAAGGTTGCGGCTACAAAAATCGCTCAATTTAGGTTACAATTAACAGTCCTTGCTGGAAAATGAAAATTAGTCAAACATTTAAAGTTTTAGCTAAGGGGATATTCCTCTTTGAAGTAAAAAGCCGAAAATACTTATTTATATTTTTATCTATTTATCTTCTTCTGATCCATTCACCTATCTATGCTCAAGAAAAATCAATACCAGCAATTAGATTTAAAGATGCAGATATTAACTTGGTAATACAGTCAATAGCACAAAAGGCGATTAAGGATGGAAAGAAAGTAAACATCGTAACCAGGCCTTCTGTAAAAGGGTCGGTCAGTATTAATTTAGAAAATGTCGGCTGGGAGACAGCATTAAAAGTTATCATGGATGCCCATAATTACGGATATGAATGGATCGGGGATAATATAATTTTAGTCTCAACGTTAGAGGAGATAAAAGAGCGAGAGGCTCAAGAAAAGAAAAGGCAGGAAGTGGAAGTTCCACGGACTAAAGTCTTTAAGTTAATATATCTTGATGCTAATGACGCCAAAAAAGCGGTTGAACCTATACTTTCTCTTGCAGGAAGAGCTTCTGTGCTGGAAATTACCGGTCAAACAGGTTGGGAGTTTGGAACAGATGTTACAAAGAGAAAAAGGGTTAAAGAAGGAATATTTTCCCGAACAAAGGTTTTACTTATTTCAGATATAGCAAAAAAATTAAATGAAATAGAGACTCTCCTTGAAGAGATTGATGTTATGCCTATGCAGGTATTAATAAAAACAAGGATTATGGAGGTAAATAGAGATTTGCTTAAAGATATTGGTTTTGACTGGGGAACGGGAAGTACGGGAGCATCAAGTGAGACCTTATCTTTTACAAATCTAGACGAAAAGGGAAAGAAAGCAGTAGCCGGCCATATACTTGGTGACCAGGTTACACCATCGGGTTTTGGTCCTAAAACCACTGCCTTAACTACAGGCAATACAGGATTTAGGTTAGGTTTTAGGAAATTAACTGGATTTGAATTTGAAGCGCTTCTTCATGCTTTAGAAGAGGATACAAGAACCAATACGCTTTCTGCCCCTTCTATTCTCACTATAAATAATCAGGAGGCATCAATATTAGTAGGACAAAAATTTCCTATAGTGAGAACTACGACAAGTACAGAAACTAATCGAATCATTGGAGGTGAATTAGATTTCTATCAGGATATAGGAATTCAGCTTAATGTTATTCCTCAGATTGCTGGAGACAATGATGAGTTTGTAAATATGATTATTCATCCTGCTATAACAAGTCGTTTATCGGATGTTACCGTTACCGACCAAGAAGGCACTACTCTTGCCACTTTCCCCTTGTTAAGCTCCCGAGAAGCGGAAACCCAAACTATAATAAAAGATGGCGAGACAATCGTTATGGGCGGCTTGCTAAAAGATGTAGTGATAAAACAAGAAATAGGCGTTCCTTTTTTAAGGAAGCTTTCTCTAATTGGTCGGCTTTTTAGAAGAAATACATATGATACTGAGAAGATAGACCTTCTGATCTTTATCACTGCTAAGATAATAAAACCGGGTGAAAAAATCCCTCAAGAAATTATTGATAAATCTTCTGTTACTTCTGAATTTGAAAAAAAAGAGGAAAAGAAGCAAAATTAAAGAAAAAGGGACATTTCCCATGTTTTTCTCGTTTCTCTTTCTTTGACCGTCAATATAATAAGGACAGTGACTAATTATGGGTTTTAAAAGATCGAGGGCGGCCCATGTGCCTCCTTTTTTATTTGACAACCAGTAACCTTGTGTTATTATACCCATGGAGGGACATGCAATGGAATGGGCACAAGTGCTTGCCATAGTTCTGCCAGTTATGCTGGCAATAATCATTGGGATAATTTACAATAATCGCAGGATAGACGACCTTCGGTCTGATATGAACCAGAGGTTTGCTAACATGAATCAGGTGATAAACCAGAGGTTTGCTGACATGAATCAGGTGATAAACCAGAGGTTTGCTGACATGAATCAGATGATGAACCAGAGGTTTACTGATGTGAACCAGATGACAAACCAAAGGTTTGCTGATATGAAAGAGGAGATGCGAGAGATAAAGTTAGAATTGAGAGAGATCAAGAAGATAGTTATGGAGCTCCAGAAGAAAGAGACAGGAGTTTAAATATAATAGGTAATAGTTCAGCCCACCGCAAAGGCCTGCGCTGAACGCAGGTGAAGTGACGCAAAGAAAAATTTGAGAAAAAAAACATAAACGTTAATTCCCCCTCGTTCCCACGCTGGAGTACGATGATCAGGCTGGAAGCCTGACTTACTTCTCGTTCCCACGCTGGAGCGTGGAACGATAGGATTATTGATCAGGGATTTCAGTATTATACGTCTAAAAAAAACGGTTTTGGGGCCTTTTCACTATTTTTTAAAAACTTTGCGGTTCCCCTGTTAGATAATGTAAAATAACCGTTAGTTGTACGATAAGCGCACATTAATCACGATAAACGTAGTTGATTGTTGGATAAGTTCTATCTAACAGGGTGAATTTGCGTTTTTGCGGTGAACTATTACAATTATTTTTTAATCACAAAAAAAGTCAATGCCATAAGCTGAAAAACTATCGAAAGAAGCAAAATAGAATGTACATCTCCACTTCTATTAATATAAGCAAATATTAATGTGCCAAAAACGAAACACTGTGCTACAGCCCCAACAATGTTTAACCAAGAGCCAGGTTCATACGTTAATACTCTTGCAATATTTTTAACTTCATTTAGAATTGACTCAAAGAGGAAGTGTAATTCATCAAACCCTTTATCTTTCTTTTTACTAAGAACCTCAGAACAATCTTGACATATTAGTTGTCCATAACGTTCTGTTATCACTCCTGATTCAAAATCTTTCTGGGGAATACTTTTTTTACATCGACCACATAGTCGTATTTCTGTCACAATTATTCTCCTTATTTCAAGCCATATCTGTCTAGTTTTCTGTAAAGAGTTCGTTCGCCAATTCCTAATACCCTTGCTGTTTCTCCTCTGTTTCCACCCACATAGGCTAATGTGTTTTTTATTAATTCCTTTTCCATTTCCTGTAACGTTATACCAACAGGGAAAACTGGTCCAGGCAAGGCATTTTTATTACTTTTATATATATGTTCAGGTATATCATTTAAGTCAAGTATATCATTTTGATTAATAACAATCATACTTTCAATACAATTTTTAAGCTCCCTTACGTTTCCAGGCCAATTATATCTGAAGAGTATCTTCCTTGCTTCTGGAGTTAAATCTTTAATTTTCTTGCCATGTTTTTTAGACAATTCCTTTATAAAAGTATCCACTAGCAAAAAGATGTCTTCTTGTCTCTCTCTTAAGGGTGGTAGTCTGAGGCATATGACATTAAATCTAAAGTACAAATCTTCTCTAAATTTACCCTCTTTCACTAACTCTCCCAAATCCTTATTTGTTGCAGCAATTATCCTTACATCTACTTTTATAGGTTCGTTGCTTCCTACGCGTACAATCCTTCCATCCTCTATTACTCTTAACAGCTTTGCCTGAGTTGATAGCGGCATATCCCCAATTTCATCCAGAAACAAAGTACCATTATTTGCATATTCAAATTTCCCCTTTCTTTGATTTAAAGCGCCCGTAAACGCTCCTTTTTCATGTCCAAACAATTCACTCTCTAGTAGAGTTTCTGAGATTGCGGCAGAATTTAGGACTACAAAAGGATTATTTTTGCGAGGACTATTATAATGTAATGCCGTGGCTATTAGCTCTTTACCTGTGCCACTTTCACCCATTATTAACACAGTTGCTGTAGTTGAAGAGATTTGTTTAAGTATATTAAATATCCTATGCATTTGTTGACTATTACCTACAATACCTGCAACTCCAAACTTTTCTTCGAGTTGTTTATGTAATTCTATATTATTTCTCACCAAATCTTGTTTTTCGACAATTTTATCAACTACAGCCCTTAACTGATTTATGTTTATTGGTTTTAAAAGATATGTTGCCGCTCCTTTCTGCATTGCAGTGACTGCATTTTCAACTGTACCATAACCAGTTACCAAAACAACCTCAGTATCCGGTGATTTTTCCTTTGTTTCCTTTAAAATTTCCATTCCATCTATATCATGCATAACCAAATCCGTAATCACTACGTCTATTCTATCTCTTCTAATTATATCAAGAACTTTATTACCGCTTACAGCAGTAGAGCATTTATATCCTATATTTCTCAAGCTTTCTGCTATTGCTTCAGCCTGATCTTTTTCATCATCGATTATCAGAATGTTTGCTTCCCTTACCATGCTATTTTTTTTTTGAGATTCAATATTTATAGGTATTTTTATTAAAAAACTACTTCCTTTGCCATCTTCGCTACGTATACTAATTGTACCTTTATTTTCTTCGATAATTCTTTTGGCAGTAGGTAGGCCAAGACCGGTGCCTGTTTTCTTCGTTGAATAATAAACTTGAAATACTTTATCAATTTCATCTTTTGTAATTCCAACCCCTGTATCTGTAATATCTATAAAAATATACCCACCATTTCTATATGTTCTTACTATAAGTTCTCCCCCCTTTGGCATTGCTTGTTGAGCATTTAGTATTACGTTTAACAAAGCCTGTTTTATTGCGTTACTATCCAGATTACATTCTGGTAATTCTGTATCAAAACTCTTAAGTATTCTAATAGAATTTTGCATAGCTTCAGGGCTTATAAAATCAAGCACACTATCAATAATCCCATTAATATCACAGTTCTCTAAATGAAGTTCATGCCTCTTTGCAAACCGCAAGAAATCACTAAGTATATTTTCTAACCTGTAAACTTCTTTTTGTAATAACTGAATCCTTTTTAACATTTTTGAATCTTCTCCTGTGTTTTGATCTTGCAAATCTTCCCTTAACAATTGTAAATTTATGCTTATTGAATTCAAAGGATTCTTTATTTCGTGTACTAAACCAGCAGCCAACGTATTAAGATAATTTGATTTATCAGCGCCTATGTTATTATTTGTCATCTCTATATATAAATTTATAAAAAATAAGCCAGGAAAGGAGTTAAATAACTTTATTCCTGGCTTATAAATGAAAATTCAAAGACTTATGCTTGTTGAGCTTCGGGCCTTACAACGTTTTTGTGCTTGCAATCCTTTATGGCCTTGTACAATATCAAATTCAACATTTTCCCCATCCTCTAAAACTTTTAAAGCCATTCCCCGAAATATTTGAATAATGAACAAAAACATCACCACCACCTTCTTGTTGAATAAATCCAAAGCCCTTTTTTACATCAAACCACTTTACCTTACCTT
>MAYW01000218.1 GCA_001723765.1 Candidatus Scalindua rubra | reverse complement strand
CGACCAAAAGGTAAGAGAATGACACTCATTTTTATTTTCTATCGCTGGTTGTTAAATATAACAAGAAAGGGTGGATGATTTCTGGTAATGCTGAGTTATAGTTTATTACAACTTTTTTAATCCATTTATATGCTTTATTATTAATGTTTTGATACAGGTTGTCAGTTATAGGATAATATCCAGACTTGGACTTTTGAAGTCAGAGTTATTAGGCTTTGCCGCTGGTGTTTTGGGGGTTTTACTAATTGAAGCTTTTTACTTTCTTGACTTTCAAATTTCGTTAGCAGATTCCCTTTCTATTCTGGTTGTTAATTTGGTGATCTATTCTTCGTTGGGTTATTGTTATTATAATTTTATAAATCTGGGAGTAACAGCGAGGAGAATACGAATATTAAGGGAAATATATTATTCCAAGAAAGGCTTGTCACTTGAAGAAATTATCGAGCGTTATAATGCCAAGGATATAGTGGAGATGAGGATTAACAGACTTGTTAACAGCGGTCAGGTAGTATATAAGGAAGAAAAGTATTATATAGGCAAGCCCATTGTATTGATCATTGCAAAAATTATAGTCACAATGAAATTAATTGTTCTCGGTAAGAAAAGCGAGCAAGTATGAAATAAAGTGAAAGTAAAAGTAATGGGCTTAAGAAACATACTAAAAAATCCATCGTAATTGGAAATAACATTCAAAAAGGTATGATTCAAATTCCAAGATTGAAGTCAATACTGAAGGATACAAACAACTCGAAATTGTAAAAGCCAGTGTTTAACCAGCGAGAATATAAGATCATTAACCATAAATGTTGTATAAATTTATGCTGCTTTTTTGAAATCACCCAAGAAATATAATAAATCTTTTTTACATTATTATTACAAATCATGGTCAGCATCAATTTTTCTTGGGTGAAAATCATCTTTAAAATGTCAGAAGAGGAAGTTATTTAAAAGATTACGTTGTTCGGTATTGGAATATGGCATTGCTTGTAACAATTCTTGCTGTAGCTTTAGCTGTTCGCTTAATTGGAATTAGTTTTGGCCTACCTTATGTCTATTACCCGGACGAAGCACAAATCGTGAACCATGCGGTTGCATTTGGTACCGGAGATCTTAATCCTCACTATTTTATCTATCCATCTCTATTCATGTACGTTTTGTTCATAATTTATTGCTTGAGCTATGTAATTGGCAGTTTGGCAGGGGCATTTGCTTCAACAGGTGATTTTATTGAACTGTTTTTTTATGACGCTACATTGTTCTATCTGCCTGGACGACTTATTTCGTGCTTTAGCGGAGTGGTAAGTGTTGGAATAGTTTACTTTTTGGGTAGTCGTGCGTACAATATTAGAGTTGGGTTGATAGCGGCTGCATTCCTGTCATTTAGTGTCTTGCATGTTGACTATTCACATTACGTTAAGACACATGTGCCAGCAGGCATGCTCGTAATTTTTGGAATATACCTGTCATGGTCCATTTACAATGGTAGGGATAGTTTGAGACGTTACATAATTTCAGGTGTTATTTCTGGCCTGGCGGCTTCTGCAATCTACCATGCTGGTTTCGTAATAGTGCCAATAGCAGTGGCTCACATTCTACGTTGGTATAAAATCTCAAAAAATGGGCTCAAGGCAAACCTGTTTAGCCTCAAGATTATTTGTGTACCTATTTTTAGTTTAATAGCATTCGTGCTTGGTACCCCATTTGCAATTTTGGATTGGCATACGTTTATAACCAGTCTTATAAGTGGAGGTAAAAATTTTTATTCTGGTGGTTTCTGGGAACATGGGGCATTTTATCCATTTACAAGTTTGTTGGTTTCTATGGGGTACCCATTAGGGATTTTGTCATTACTAGGTTTAGGGTATGCTCTCTTGCGAAGGCGTCCGCAAGATCTTCTCTTGTTAAGTATGCCTGTGATATTGGGTTGCTTCCTCATGTTGTTTAAAACCAAAGATTCTCTCTGGATGCTGATTGCATTTCCAGTTCTATGTATAATTAGTGCATCGTTGTTAGTAGATACTATTTTCTGGATTGCCAGGACACGATTATTGCAGACAGTGTTGTTTCCTCTGATGACCATAATAACACTTATTATTCCTGCAAAGGCTTCCTTCCTTAATAGCTATAAGCTGACACTCCCAAACACATGTTTCTTATCAAAAGAATGGGTTGAAGAGAATATACCACCGGGTTCTAAAATAGTGATGGACACAGGGAAATATTATACTGGTAAATTTGGTCCTCCTCTTAGTTTGAGTAGATGGACGTTGAAACAGTTTATTGAGAGAGGAGAATTAGTTGATCCAAATTTATTGTATTCACGTCCGGACGGGATGCGTCCGTCCGGTAATTATGGTGAAGCAGAGTATTTTCGACAGTATCTCAATGCAATCGGTGACAGACCCGGTTACGATATCATTCAAATCCTTCACGATCCAGGTGCGAAAAAGGCTCAAGTACTAACTCTTGATGAGTATATTTCGATGGGTGTACAATACGCCATAGTTAGTAGTGAGGGATGGGGACGTTATTTCCCAAGCAAAGAAGAGTCTCTTATGTATCCAGATAAGGCTGTAAAGTACCGTAATTTCTATGAGGAATTGAGGGTTAGGTCTACCTTGCTCAAGGAATTCAATCCATCCAGCAAAATGCAAGGACCAAGTATACTGATTTATAAGATTCTATGATGAGTTATCGATAATAACGAGGTTGAAATGAATATGCAATTATAAAACGTATATATTGAAAAACGTTTGCATTAGAGGGTGAGATATTAAGGAGGAAGTGTCAGGTCTTGACATCATACATAAGATTTGGTATATTTTCCTCATTCTAGAAAACTAAAGCGATAACAATTTCACTTTTATAAGTTACCTGTCTGCGAGCAACGCTCAGGCAGGTATGTCCAGACCATTAAGGATTGAGTATAATAATGCAGTTTATCACATAACAGCAAGGGGAAATGAAAAGAAAGATATCTTTTTAGATGAAAGAGACTTTGAAAAATTTCTTTATTACCTGGATGTTGTATATGAACGAAATAATATAATAGTTTATAGTTTTGTTTTAATGAACAACCACTACCGTCTTTTAATTGAAACACCCCGTCTTAACTTGAGCAGGGTGATGACCACCAAATACACCCCGCAGGCGTAAATTGTGACTATGAAATAAGGTAATGACATACCCCTTTCTTCCTTCTTATGTTCTTAGGATACTTATAGTGGCCACATTGCCAGGATCTGATCTTCATGAGATACAACAGTATCCGAACAATTCATTCCTTCGTTTCTAGATTTCTGATCAATTTATGCACTTCTTGATTTTTGGAATTCTAACCTATTTGATTTGTTTTGGATATAAACGTTCAGGTATCACCGATTTTCACTCCTAGCGAAACCGCCATAATAGATACCTAATTCTCCCTCCTGCTGTTTGATATACTATAGTAATTGTCAAACACTCTTCTTCTTGAACATCCCTTTCTTGTCTTATTTGACGGGTGATTGTTTAACATAAGACTTAATTTCAAATCATTTCCTCTACCATATACCACATCAACGCCACTAAAATATTAGGGGCGTATTATGTCTAATAATATTCTTGACTGTCGACTATATATATGCTAAGATATGAATTATTATACAAGATATAGTCAAATAATACGTATTTAAAGCCAGTATTCACCTATAATCTGATTATTAACTAATATATCACAAATGATTAATCGTCATAATAACACCCAAATAAATAGGCGCTTAAATTTGGCACACTATTTCAACAATCCTACTACGCAAAAGCAAAAGCAATATGAAGTTGTTCGGGCTCTTGTGCTTGAAAAACAATCTGTGGAAATAGTGGCAAAAAGATTCGGTTATAAAATCAGCACGATTTATTCTTTGATCAGGGACGTCAAAGCTGGAAAGATAGAACTTTTTCCTGTTGTACGGAAAGGTCCACAACAAAAACGGACTCCTTCTGATATACAGAATAAGATCATTGTATATAGAAGACAGGGGCTTTCAACAACTGATATCCATTTTCACCTTGCGGAAGCTGGAACTAATATTTCGGCAAGAACAGTGGAACGAATTTTAAAAGACGCAGGCTTTGGAAAACTTAAGCGCAGGACCAATAAAGAGCTTGGAAAGACTCTTAAGAATAAAATCATACCGGAACGTGCGGAGGATCTGGATTTTTCAGAACTCGAACCGTTTAATGTTGATACTCCAGTGGCAGGAGTCTTCTTTTTCATTCCTTACATTTTGGAAACCGGGATACTTGATATTGTTAAAGAATGCAAACTCCCTGAATCAAGTATTATTGGATCCATCCAGGCTTGCCTTTCCATGTTATTTTTTAAATTAATAGGAGGCAAAAGATTGAGCCATATGGGATCATATGATCAAGAGCCCGGATTAGGAATTTTTGCAGGATTGAATATCCTTCCAAAACCTGCCTATATGAGTACATATTCTTGTCGCTGTTCTGAAATTCAACTAATGGATTTACAAAACAAAGTTGTTTCCATTTTCAAAAAAAAGTATTCGGATTTCTACAATGGAGACTTTATAAATCTGGATTTTCACTCAATACCACATTATGGTGAAGAATCAGAGATGGAACAGGTTTGGTGTGGGGCCAGAGGTAAAGCTATGAAAGGTGCAAATACTATTTTTGCTACTGATAGTCAGAGTAATGCGGTAGTATACACAAGAGCCGATATACTGCGTAGTGAGGAAGCATATGAGGTTAAAAAATTTGTTGATTACTGGCAAAGGATAAAAGGCAATGTAAATGAAACACTTGTTTTTGATTGTAAATTCACAACTTACAATGTCCTTGACGACCTTGAAAAAGATAATATCAAATTTATAACTCTTCGTAAACGTTATGCCTGCCTTATAAAAGAGACGCTTGAACTTTCAAAAGAAGAGTGGAAAAAAGTATATGTGCCAATTCCAAAGCGAAAACATAAAAACGTTTCTGTTTATGAAAATGAAGTCAAACTAAAAAATTGTGAAAATGCGTTTCGACAAATAACGGTAAAAGACCATGGAAGAAGCAAACCTACATTTATTTTGACAAACGACAAAGAACTGCCTTTAAAAGATATATTGGAAGTTTATGCTAAACGCTGGCGTGTTGAAAACAAATTAGCAGAGATGGTTACCTTTTTCAACCTTAATGCACTTTCCTCGCCTATCATGATTCGAATACATTTCGATATTTTGTGGACAATGATCACAGATACACTATACCATAGGTTAGCACAGGATTTGAGACGCTTTGAGAATAATACTGCACCTACAATATTCAAAAAGTTTATTGATATGCCCGGGAGAGTAGTTTACGATGGAAATAAGTTTTTGGTAAAAATAAGAAAAAGAGCGCATACTCCAATTCTGAAAGAAGTAGAAAAATTACAAACACGTTTCATTGTCCCGTGGCTTGATGGAAAATCTGTGGAAATTGTTTGGACTGCATGATTAGGGATTATTATGGCGGTTTCGCTAGGAGTGAAAATCGGTGTTCAAAATAATTCATCCTTCTTTGGTTTTGTTGTAAATATTTTAATTCCTTTTCTATGTCAGAATTATCCCTAACAAGGCAACGTCGATATCGAACAGCTCTAATTGTTTTGGCAGCGCCATTTGGGGTATTCTTCAATATGCTTCTATATTTTTTATACCAAGCTTTGCTTTCTGACGAATTATTGAATAAGAGTTCTGACAATTTCGAAAGATGTTCTGCCACATGAAAAAAATCTGTTATATGGATAGCATTAGGATATTTCTTACGGAAATAAACCCAGTTTTCACGAGCGCCATCGGCAATGCAAACAATCCGTTTGAATTGTTGTTTAGATAATATAGATTCAACTTCTTTTTCCAAAAGTTTTTTAATTTTGATTTTATTCTTTTCAGGCATACGTCCAATGTAAATTGTATTAAGTCGATCGCCATCCATATTATAAGTACTGATTGTAGCCGCTACAGCATGCCTCCACCCTTCTTTCTTAAGCAATACTGAGGTTGCATCCATGCTTATAGCTAAAGTTATAGCTTCTTTTGGGATAGATTCCTCAGCGCGGATAGCATCGTAAAACCCACTTTTCTCTAAAAAGTTTCCTACGTAATTTATTACTTTTGTTACAGTATACGCAGACGGTTTCATTAATGACCATTTTTCACAGTGTTTAACAAATTCCTGTGGGGTCATTGAGGCTAAACTATATGAAATATACTCGGCAGCAGCAAAGCTTACATAGTCATAGAGGAACCTTAGTTTAGCCTCGAGCGGACAAAAACTGTTGGGAGAAGTATTACTTTGATAAATACCTCTTTTTAAATTTATTTCCCCCAATAGTGTTAAATATTTGCCTGTGGACCTAAATT
>MAYW01000217.1 GCA_001723765.1 Candidatus Scalindua rubra | reverse complement strand
AATAACCCTCCCTCTTTTTTGCATTATTTTTGTAAGTCATTGATTTTATTTGATTTCTCTATCATTTGTGCGTTTGATGACCCTTCTTCAGAGGGGTTTTTATATGCATAAAAATCCCTGTTCAACACTGTTATCAGAGAGTGAAGCACGCAGTTTGCTTACAATATCTGCAACAGTGCCAAATAAGACTCGATATCCCTGATAGCAAGCATTTACCCCCAAAGCAATAGCCAAATGCGTCTTTCCTACCCCTGGAGGACCAAGAAAGAGTACATTCTCCCGATTGTCTATAAATCTCAGCGTAAACATCTCCTCCACCTTTCTTTTTTCCAGGCTTGGCTGAAATGAAAAATCGAACTGCTCTATAGTTTTAATAAAGGGAAATCGGGCAAACTTAATCCTGGTTCTCGTACTCCTATCCGCCCTAAAACAAGCCTCCTCCTGGATAATACCATCAAGGTAATCGGTGTAGGAGAGCTCTCTTTCCTGAGCTAAACGATTATGGGAATCTAATACCTCAGATATCCTGTCTAACTTTAATTTTTCCAGATTTCCTTTTAATCTTTCATACGCTAATTTTCCCATCTTAATATACCTCCTCTCTTATTGGTTTGAAAACTCATCATAACTTGATAGCGATCTCTTTTCGACTTGCGGAATATCCCATTTAGACAAGAGTTCTTTCAATATGTCGCCTAAGGTTCCTGAACCAGTGTTACTCTTCCTGCGTAATTGTTGAAGGATTCCCTCAATATACTTGTGTCCAAATGCCTTATATTTAAGGGCGCGCAAAAGGGCATAATCTACATCCTGGAGTGAATACTTTTCACAAAGGCGCAGGATCTTTCTTAATTCCCACCACTTCCCTCTCATCTGGGGTGATGATAAAAATCCATCCCAAAACTCCTTTGCGCCGGGTGAAAGCGAAAGAAATGCCTCTTTGAATCTTTGCCATTTCTCCTTTTGTTTGGTCTTAAGACCTTCAAAATGGCGTGGATCTGAAATATCCTTTCCCTTTCCTCTAAAGAGGCAATGTGTGGCTATTTGTTCTGATTGACTATAAATACGTATCTTCTCGTTATCTGCTCTGATGGTAAGGGATTTACGGTTATTCTTATAGGGTACGGAGTAACGATTGCCTTCATAAGAGATGAAGCAGTCCCTGGAGGCCTTTCTTGCTCCCATAAAAGAGGTATCGTATACTCTGCCATCAGTAATGGGGAGGAGACCTTCTTTCTTCAATCTCTCAAAAGGAACCTCTTTTGTGGTTCCGTGTACCCTGGTATTGGCTATGTTGTTCAACCAGTAAAGGGCTTTGTGGTTAAGCTCCTGGATACTCTCAAACTTCTCTCCTATAAAGAAATCCTTTTTGATATAATTAAAGGGCCTCTCTACCTTGCCTTTTGTCTGTGCCCTATAAGGCTGACAGAGTTTAGGTTCAAAACCGTAAAAGCCCACAAAGTCCAAAAACTTCCTGTTCCACTCTATATTGCCATCACAACGAGAGATTACGACAGTCTTTGTATTATCATAAAGGATTGTTCGTGTATAGCCCCCAAAGTACTTAAAGGCTTTTTGGTGACAGCTTAGAAATTGAAAAATATCTTGCCTGGTGGTAAACTCAATATAGAGCATTCGGGAAAATCCCAACACCATGCAAAAACAATAGAGCCTCTTTTTTATATCATGCTCTTCAATTGTTCCAAAAACACTCCAGTCTACTTGCGATTGCTCGCCTGGCATTGTCTCAAACCTTACTACGGCTTCATTTGCGCTCTGTTTTCTCAATGGCCTGATGAATTCACTTAGAATTGAGCGCGATCCAGTATAGCCTTTTTCCTTGATCTCCCTTAATATCCTTTGGGTTGTAAGGCCAGGCACATCGTTTAACCGTGCTTTAATATACTCTTTGTAAGGATCAAGTTTGGACTCCCTTGTAACCGTGCTATATTTTGGCTCCTGCTGTGATGATAGGTACTTTCGTATCGTTTTACGGTCATGGCCGGTTTGCCTGGCAATCTCTGATATTGATACGCCTTCTTTTAACTTGTTGGATATGACTCTTATTAACACCCATTCCTCCTTGTCTAACATTGCTAACCCCCTTTCAGATTATTTTTAAATACCTGAAAGTATACTCTTTAACTACTGGTTAGCGTTCCTTTACAGCTCTTAGAATAGGTGATCTTGAAAATTTGGGGTACTTAGGGTGGGGAATTTTCGCCGTCATTTCTGGGGATTTTTAAACCGGTATTAACTCCAGCTTTACGGTCTGCGTCACTAAGTTGATGCTCTTTTATGATCTCGTAACTTGCATTGTCTCTGAGTCGTACAACAAAGGAACTAGATTTTTGGATAATCTTGTCCAGAAAACTATATTTGGCATAAGCAGCATCTAAACAATAGAGTTTGCCTGGTGCTAAAGCAGATTCAAGTTTAGCTATTTCACTCTCATTAGCATTGGTAACTTGAGCTCGAAGAGGAGCTCCTTTAAGGAGATCAAATTCTAAATGCATCTTTACAGCGCGATGGTCTTCGTCAAGCCATAAAGCCCATAACATCTTTGGAAGCGCTTTGAGCAAAGTACCATCGACAGCAACTACTGCCACATCAAGATTTTGTAAACGTTTTTCTAAGCTTAAAGAACCGACACGGCTGGCAAGTTCACTGATAATAGGTGTAAGGAGTTCCGGGTCGAATATACGGCTTGCTGCCGAAAGACTACCCAGGCTGGTTCTTTTGATACCGAGCTTATTTTGTACGTTCTTTAAATTACTAGCCTGCTGTACTGAACGTAATGCCGTAAGAATTGGATTAAAAAAATATAGTAACGTAAGGCTTACGTATTGATCATAATGTAGTTTCCGATTGAAACAATCGGCATGGCCGTGAAGCTGCTTAAGCAGAGGTTTAAAAGAGCGTAGGATGGATAGTTTTTGTATGTCTTTTTCCTTGAGTTTTTTGCTCTTGTTTTTAGTTTTTGAGTGATTCACAAGTGTAATTGATAACAAGAGCAGGAGAGAAAATCAACAACAAAATATCGTGTAACATATTAATACAACGTAAGTTATGAAAATTTACAACTTACGACATTAAAAATATTTTCATATTTTCCTTTTGTGAAGCAAGGAGATACAAGAAGGGGACAAAAATATAGAAAACAATTTTTGGCATAGTGGGAAAGATGGTTTTATGGAATGCAAATTAGTAATGATAGATATGGTAGAATAGGTAATCACTAAATTCGAGTTATACTCAAACACCGTGCCGAACAGTATTGGGAAACATCCCATTTATATTAATTTTATTAAGAAGCCTGCTTCATAAATGGGATGTGTCCCTATTTTCCTCTATTTTCCTATTTTCGAAATAGTTAGATAATGAAACCATTCCAATCAATCAAAGGTAAATTAATCACGTTTGCACTCTGCATTTCGTTAATACCAATCTCCGTAATCACAACGCTATATTATTTTAATGCCAGGAGTACGTTAAAGAAACAGATACTACGGGAATTAACGGCCGTAGCAGAGTCAAAGAAGATTCACACACTGTCTTTTATGAAGGAAAAAATTGGACGTACCATAGACTTCAGTTCTGACGGCTTTATAACAGACAGCCTTGAGACTATCTCTCACAGGGGTTATCAAAGCTATGCCGTTTCAAGCCTGAATAGGCACCTCAAGGTAAACAAGAAGCCGCTTGATTCTTGTATTGCGGCAATAGCTGTTTTAGGGTTAGATGGTAAGGTTGTCTCATCCACCAATGAGAAGATATTGGGAAAGGATATGTCCAAACATGAGTTATTTGTCAATAGTATAAATAATAAATTCGGTGAAACTTATATCGGTAAGTCTTACTACTCTTCTTATTTTGATGAGAATTGCATATGTGTGTCTGCACCTCTTACTCGTAGACGTGAGGGTGGAATAATGGGTATTATTATCAATGCCTATGCCCTGGAATCACTGAATGAGATAACGGCAAACCGTGAGATCATCTTTCTGAATTCATTGCGGTATTCACCTGATGCCGCTCTTGAGCTGACTATCTCCATAGATGACCCTGCGGCAGAGCCAATGAAACGGGCACTGTCAGGTAACTACGGGTTGATCATGGCCCCTGATTACAGGAATGTTACAGTCCTGGCCGCATATCAGTTTATTCCAGAAATTGGCTGGGGTTTAGTAGCCAAAATGGATAAGGCAGAGGCATTTGCACCTTTAAAGAGGTTGGGTATCGTTGCACTGATATTGGGAAGTGTATGTGGCGCTGCAACCATTGTTATGGGAATTGTTTTTTCTCTCTCAACAGCGGGGCCAATCAATAGGTTGAAGAGTGCAACAGAAAGGATTGCAAAAGGTAACCTTAAACATAAGGTTGATATAACTCGTAAGGACGAGATTGGCGCTTTAGCCAGTAGCTTTAATAATATGACACGTAAACTTGCAAATGAAATTGCCGAGCACAAGCGGACGGAAAATGAACTTGCTGCAAATAACAAGGAGCTGGAGGCGTTTTGCTATTCGGTTTCGCACGACTTGCGTGCGCCATTGCGTGGTATTGATGGTTTCAGCGGGGCTTTGGAAGAAGACTTTGCTCACGAGTTGAATTCACAGGGCAAGGATTACGTTCGGCGTATACGCACGGCTAGCCAGCGAATGGGCCAATTAATTGACGATTTGCTGGATTTGTCACGTATAACCCGAAGCGAAATGAAACATGAAGAAGTTGATTTGAGTGCTATGGCGCAGAAAATAGCGTCAGAACTTCAGGAATTGCAACCGGAACGTCAGATAGAGTTCATCATTGCAGAAGGACTCTGTGTTAATGGAGATACAAATCTTCTGCAGGTAGCTATGGATAACCTGCTGAATAATGCATGGAAGTTTACGGGAAAGCATTCTCATGCGAAAATAGAGTTTGGTATTTTACAGAACGACAGCAGACATGTGTATTTCGTAAGTGATGACGGCGCCGGCTTTGATATGGCTTATGTCCATAAACTTTTTGGCGCATTTCAGCGCCTGCACTCTTTAGCAGAGTTTGAAGGTACGGGCATCGGCCTGGCAACCGTGCAGCGTATCATCCACCGTCATGGCGGTCGTATTTGGGCTGAAGGGGAAGTGGAACATGGCGCAACATTTTATTTTACGCTTTAGGAATTTAGGGATTTTATACAGAAGGCAGTAAGCAGATAGCAGAAGGCAGTAAGCAAGGTGATGATTTATATCTGTAGGATGGAGGCACATAATGCGTGGGCATAGAGATTTGAAAGTTTATCAATCTGTGTATAGGTTGGCCATGGAGATTTTTAATGAATCAAAAATATTTCCGAAGGAGGAACGTTACTCGTTGACTGATCAGGTTCGCCGATCGTCACGCAGCGTTGCCGCAAACATAGCTGAAGGATATCGCAAACGACGGTACCCAAATATGTTCGTAAGTAAAATGGCTGATGCCGATAGTGAAGCAACTGAGACGCAAGTTTGGCTTGATTTTGCATGTGACTGTGATTATCTTTCACAAGAAAGACGCGATAAGTTAGTCAGTGGTTACGAGGAAGTCGGAAGAATGCTTGGCAGCATGATGTCTACACCAGAAAAATTCAAAATATGATGATCAGTGAGTAGAAGGCAGAAAGCAGTGAGCAGAAGGCAATAGGCAGCAAAAATCAATGTTATTCCTCTACTTACTGCCTACTGAATTCTGCCTACTGCTTTCTATTAAATTCAGGATTCCTCAATTCCTTAATTAAGTAATTTAAAAAGAAAAGATAATTATGACAAATGTACAATCTGAAAATATAAATCCTCAAACAAAGATAATCTTGCTGGTGGAAGATAACCCTGATGATGTAGAGTTAACACTGCGTGCGCTTAAGACGAATAACATCAGGAATGAGGTAGTGGTGGTTAATGATGGAGCTGAGGCGCTGGATTATGTCTTTGGTACTGGTGCGTATGCCGGGCGTGATACCAGCATAATGCCGGTCGTAATCCTGTTGGATTTGAAATTGCCCAAGGTAGATGGTCTGGAGGTTTTGAAACGCCTGCGCAGTGATGAACGGACAAAACTAATTCCCGTGGTTGTTCTTACCACATCAGATGAGGAAAAAGACATGGTTGAATCTTATAAAAATGGCGCTAACAGCTATATTCGCAAACCAGTCGACTTTGCCAGTTTCCGTGAAGCGGTACAGCAGTTGAAAGTGTACTGGATATTGTTGAACGAACCCCCACCAGATTCTAAAAGTTAGTAGCTGTAAAAAAACAACTTCACATTTTAGATATGTATGATACGGGTAGCCGCAACCTTTAGGTTGCGTTTCTTGCTGGTTCAATCATGCTGATTGAACCTAAACGTTTCGGTTCAGGCTACAAGCCTGAACCCAACCAGAAAGGAAAA
>MAYW01000216.1 GCA_001723765.1 Candidatus Scalindua rubra | reverse complement strand
TAGAGTAACTCATCAACAACTTTATCTTTAATGCTTGATATTATTACATTTGAAACATCAGACGTCCTCATATACGACAATAATACATAATATTGTCATATATGTCAACATATTATTTTTATGATATGCTTATATACGCCCATATTATGCAATATTACTACGTAATATTGATTTAACACCTGTTCCGGGTTTTTCCCTTTAATTAACATATCTGAACAGCAAATAGCCCATGATTCATCATTGTATTCTTGTCCAAATAATTCCAAATTAATCCTTTCGCTATGTTCACGTATATAATCATCAGAAACGGATAACATTCCTCCCGTCCCACAAGCCGGATCGTAAACCTTCACAACCAAACCTGAATTATTAAAAACTTCATCGTCAGGTGTATATAGAATATGAGTCATTAATCGGATTACTTCTCTGGGTGTAAAGTGATCACCTGCTTCTTCATTTGCCTGCTCGTTGAATTTGCGAACAAGTTCTTCAAAGATATAACCCATATCGATATTCGTCACTCTCTCAGGACTTAGATCAATATTGGAAAATTCCAGCATAATTTTGTATAGACGATTGGTTTCATCAAGTTTATCTATATGTTCCTCAAATCCAAACCGCTCGATTATGTTTCTTGCATTTTCAGAGAAACTTTTGATGTAATTTTTAAGATCTTGAGCAATATTCTCATGAGCTCCAACCATCTTCTCGAAAGTTAAAGGACTGGTATTGTAGAACTCCTGACCAGCTACTTTCTTTAGGATTGGATCAATATTCTTTATCTTTTTCTTTTTTAGCGACTTACATTTCTCAATAACTTTTTCTTTAGTAGGCTTTAAGACACAATCCAGCCTACGAAGGACAGTTAAAGGAAGCATTACTTTACGATATTGAGGAGGCCCATAAGGGCCTCTCAAAAGATTCGCTATAGTCCAGATAAAATTAATATGATCTGAATGTACCTTACTCATATGATAATAATAGGACAAGCGCTCGCGGTTATAAATGTATGTGAAACTCTTACTTGTATAGTCAAGCAAGTATAATTCGATATGTAGATATTAAAGCAGAAGAGTTAGATTCTGAAGTCTTAGATCCTGAATCAATACTGAAACAAGTTCAGCACAGGATTCAGGATGATAAAAAACGTTTTTTCTATTCTCGGACTGCTTGTTAAAATATGATAAAAGTGATTTGTAACTGCCTTCTTGTCTCAGATATTATAAAATAGTATCTTTTTTTGCAATATGAAACCCACATTTAGGTGGATTTTTGTAGGAATCTATTTGACCTCTACAATGGGATTCTGAATGCCAGAATGTCAGCACCGCATTCTCTGGAACGTTTTGTCTCTTTAACGTGGTCGAATACCATCCCTTTTAGTTTTTCAGCAACTTCATTTTCAAAAATAATACCCTTATTGGGTGACTTTCGCATTAATAAACCTCTTTTCATGATACAAAAAAATTGGTGAACGCCTGCCCGACTAGGTCTTTCAGGCGGGGAGTGAACTAATTTATTTTGCACTTTATAATCTGCCACAGTTTTAAAATGTTTACCCTATCTTTAAAAACTATTTCAAAACTTGCACGACGCAATAATTCCTCAAGATCTATTGCCTTGCCCAAGCCCAACATATTTCGTATGGGAGATATTGCTTTTTCAAATCGGGCAATGAGATTATCATCGCTTCCAGCATAGTTTAGAAAGAAGAATTCTGCATTTTTTTTGCATACCCGCTTCATTTCTTTAAGAGTTTCGAGAGGCTCCGGAACCACTGTAATTGAATGAGCGGCAATTGCTTTATCAAAGTAACCATTCCGAAACGCCATTTCAGAAGCATCTGTTATACATAATTTTACATTAGAATAACCCAGACGTTGTTTCTTTTCTCCTGCCCGCTTAATCATATCCTTACTTATATCGATGCCAACGACCTCTGCATCTTTTGGATAAAGGGGCAGAGATATTCCCGTCCCGATTCCAACCTCAAGGATTCTTTCACCAGGTTGTATATCCAATAATCTACTCGCAATACGGCGTCCGGGATGTAATAGCGTCCCAAACAAATCATCATAAAAATGTGAGTACAGGGAATAGATCTTCTTTGGCATTATATTAATCTTTAATTACAAGTGACTAAGAATCTACATATAGCGTCTTGAAGGCGCTTCGCCTGCCATGTACCACCTTTGATTTCATTTACTAATATTGAAAATGCTATTATCTCTTCGTTTAAAGTTTTAACATATCCGGAAAGCGCACTTACCCCACGAACATATCCTGTCTTTGCCTTTATTCTAGATTTATACGGTTCTTTTTTCAAACGTTTTTTAAGAGTGCCGTCTGTACCGGATATTGGAAGTGATTTCAGAAAAACACCGGCACATTTATGTCTGTACATATAACGCAACAATCTTGTTATCATAACGGGTGTTAACTTGTTTTTTTTCGACAAACCGGAACCGTCATCAATTTGATACTGATCTTCTGAAAATCCTAATTTCGAAATGAAATTACTTATTACGTCCAGCCCGGCAGAAAAGGTTCCTTCATTCTTAATAGTTGCTCCAAGGGTTTTTAGTATCTGTTCTGCATAAAAACCCTGGCTGCGTTTATTTGTCACCTTAATAGCTTGTCTTAAACTTGAGGTCGTTACTAATAATTTATGAAGTTGAGAATTTATATTCAATTCTGATTCATTAATAACCCTTGCCTTCCCCATAATGCGGATATCCTTACTTTCCAATATCTCTTTAAAAACAGTAGCCATATATAAAGGTGGATTATGTATAGTAATCCACTCTTTATGAGGTTTAGTCTTTGACCATATATTACCTTTAATGTAAATTTGGTTTGTGAGTGGTTTTCTGTGAAATGAATAAGAATGCTTTGATTTGAACGTGGTGGTTTTACATTTATTAATTATATTAACGTAAGATGTTTCGGGCTTAAATTGTATGTATGCAAGGCCGCCAGGTTTTTTGCTAGGCCTAACAACAATATCAATACAATTATCATTAAATGAAAGACCGCTAACTGGTGCGCAGTACCATTCAGAGAGCTGGTCTTTAGGCCAGCTATCACGGATATATTCCCTATCAAAGATGCTATCATCAGCAATAATATCGCCCGTAATTACTTTTATCCCATGCTTTTTAATTGCATCTGCCCAATAGGTAGGAATAGCCGAAATCTTGCCTTCATAAAATCTTCCTGATATATTAGGGTCGCCACTTCCTTTTATGATAATATCACCATCTAGTTTACCGTCAGTAGAGATGTTTCCACGATAAAATATTTTAGTTTTGTATTCAAAACCTGCACCAAGATAAACCAAAGCAGTTGCTGTTGTAAATAGCTTCATATTTGAAGCAACGACAAAAGGTTCATTAGGGTTGAGTTTATATAGGGATTTGTTTTTACTTATTGAAAATGTGCTTATGCCAACATGGGTGCCTTTTGGTTTATATTTCTGTAATATTGCATTTATTTCATCCCTTAGTGTTTTTTCTTTAGGTGCGGACCATATGCTTTCTAAGCATACGATGTAAGAAAATATGAGAGCAATTATAAAAAAATAGGGTATTTTATATCTGGTTTGATTAGTTCCGGGAATGAGCTTCATCTTAAAGGCAGTCTTATCCTACCTTGCTCACATGAGATGTAAGTACTTTTTTTACTGTACGCAAAAACGAATTCCATTCAATAGGCTCTGGAATGTATTCTTGAGCTCCGGCCTTTTTTACCAAGGATTTTATGCGTTTAGAATTATTTCCATGAATTAAAATAACTGGAATAAAAGGATCTACAGTTCTGATATTTTCTAAGATTTCAATACCAGATACATCTTGCACCTTAAAACCAATTATTGCCAAATCCATCCTTCTTTCTTCCAAGATTGCGGCTGCTACTTTACTGTTCAGCGCGACTTCTGTTTCATAACCGTGTAATTCAAAAAAGTCTCTAAGTTCATCTACCGTTTCCCTTGCATATGCAATTATTAATATTCTCGTGGCACTCATCCTTTATTTTAATAAAAATAGCAATAAAATTTTTGTTTATAGCTCAAGTTGGTTTAAGATTATTAATTATGGTGGAGGCGGCGGGAATCGAACCCGCGTCCCAAAGTATTTCAGCAAAAGTTTCTACACACATAGTCTATCTTTTTATTTCGCTGAATCAAATGCCGATAGACAGGCCTTCAAAACAGCTATCTCAAATTAAAATTTCGCCAAGCCTCCATTGAGCAAAAAGGCTCAACTATCCTGCTATCTGTCGCCCATTCAACCCCACAGGCGAGAGTTGGAAGGACGCGGCTGTTTTTATGCAGCCAATGCTAATTCTTTATCAGCATTTAAGTTTTTGCCAGGTTTTTAATGAGGCCTCCTGACAACCTCAGAGTGCAACTTTTACATCTACCTACTTGGTCGAAACCTTTCGCCCCCTCAATTATAATTTGTGGACTTTTTACTTTTTAACTATACGTTCTATTTCACGTTCAATTGTTTTCTTTTTTATTGCTTCTCTTTTATCTATCAATCGTTTGCCACGAACAACAGCTAACTCAATCTTAATCTTCCCATTTCTTATATAAAGTGATAGAGGAACCAAAGAAAGACCTTTTTGATGTACTTTCCCAATTAATTTTTTGATCTCATATCTATGAAGTAGTAATTTTCTCACACGCCTGGGGTCATGATTATCTCGATTACCCTGTTCATATGGACTTATGTGTAAATTGTAAAGGAAAACCTCACTATTTTTTATTTGTGCATGACTTTCCTCTATACTAACATTTCTATTACGAATTGATTTTACTTCTGTACCTTTTAAAGATATTCCCGCTTCGATTTTTTCAATAATTTCATAATTAAAACATGCTTTTTTGTTAACTGATACAATTTCCATGTTGACAAACTATTTAAATGTCCTTTAATATTAACAAACATACTATCAAGTTTCAAGCATTATTACACTTACTTCATTTAATTGCATAATGTTTTTACTTATATAGCCTATTTCGTGTACGTTCATTATTTCCGAAGACCAAAAACCGCATAAGTGATTATATTACTAATACTTATGAAACTTTATGTGATTAGAAAAGCCCAAGCAGCCAAAATGTGTAAGCCCTTAAATAAGAAAGGGTTAGGACACTGAACAGATTTGTTTGTTATTATGGCCGAAGTGGCGGAATTGGCAGACGCGTTAGGTTCAGGACCTAATGTCCGCAAGGATGTCGGGGTTCGAATCCCCGCTTCGGCATTAACCCAACCCTTTTATATCAAAGACTTACGACTTTAAATAGGGTAAAAATACCGTCACCAGACCGTCACCAGATGAAAATTTAAACTTGTAGGGTGATGGTGGGGATAACTCGTTAAGTGGCAAAATATTTTCACCTCTACGAAGTATTTGTTATACGAAATTTTTTCGGACATAACAGTAAATAAAAAAAAGATGACAGCCGGTTAACGGTTCATAGTCTGGTGTGATATGGGGAATTTTTGGAATTATCAAGGTTTTACCGTTGCATATTCTGATTTGTGCATCGGGATTTGTTAACAGAATCATACGTGCGCGCGAGTTCGAATAGATAATCTCTTAATTTTTTAGGGAGGCAATGAATAATGGCACGTCCTACAATGTACAATGTTGAAATAGCTGACAATGAGCCTGACCCTCAAAGAGCAAAGGTCAGGGTGGATATAAGAAAATGGGTAGCGTCCCGATTGAACCGAAACAAGTACGGCGAAAGATTAGAAGTCAATCACGCCCATGTGCTTGACATCACGCCAGTGCTTGAAGAAGCGGAGAAACGGTTGAAAAGTATTGATGTTGAAGTTTTAAAAAATAAGGTGCTAAACGCTTCTATAGAGGCTGAGGATTCAGATACAGAAACCATGTAATATTTACATATCGACATGATTAACATATGTGATACTATAATTCACAGGCTTCGACTGAAGTTCGGCTGAGGCTCACTCGAAGCCAGCTCAGCCGAACGTCTTATTCCTTTGAAGTTCAATGTTGTCTTGGGGGTTATATTGTGAAATTAAAAACATTAATATTTTCAATCATATTCTTACTCGTAATGACTGGTTCACCAAATGCTGAACTATTGTTATCAGTAAAATATCGTGATGATTATGTTGATGTTTCAAATTTTCTACACCAAGATACTAGCGAAAGCTCATGGATAACGGGTTTATGGTATGACGAAGAAAATGATTATTTAATTGTATCTACCCAATATCTTGTGGGAGATTGATATACTTCTGAAACTTCATCATCAGAATCACCATTTCCTTAAATTCACAAAACACTTCCTTTTCCTTTTCAAATTCTACATCAATAGAATTTATTCTTTTTAGCAATAAATTGCAAATATTTTACTTGACTTTATCGCCGACCTGAGGGATACTATTCTTATATGAACTATCCAGGCGGAAAAGGGGGTGTATATCAGAGGTTGATTAATCTCATGCCGCCCC
>MAYW01000215.1 GCA_001723765.1 Candidatus Scalindua rubra | reverse complement strand
TTCCTTCAATTGCGGCAAATAATTTTTGAAAGTGGTCCTAAATATTTTTGCCATATCCGTTTTGATCGTCCATTTCTCCATTCACTTTCCTCTGCATAATAATAAGTAATGCCTTTGATACGTTTACGGGTCAAATAGGCCATGGAATCCCACGAACAATTATTAGTTAGGGGGAAGATTACCATAATTATGCCATAAAGTCAATAAAATAATGTACATACCAATACAAAAAGTTAGGGGGAATGATTAAAAACTCTAACTCGTTGTAATATAATGAGTTGGCGAATTAGCCACGGCTAATTCGTAAACTCTTGTTAGGTGTTAATTATATTTTCCAAAGTTTACGTAAAAAAAGAAATCTAATTTTACAAAAACAAATAAAGAATGCAAACCAAAACCTTTATATCTCTATCGTCATTAAGTCCTCAGCTAATAATATCTCTCCACTAAATTCCTCTTTACATTGTCCTAGAATATCGTAATCATCGCAAATTGGATAAAAGTGTGTTAGTATGAGTTTTTTGCAGTTCGATTCCCTGGCGATCCTTCCTGCCAGTGTTGAATTAAGATGACCTTCTACTTTAATATGCTTTGGATATGAGCATTCGAGCAATAATACGTCTACATCTTTTGCCAAATCTACTATACCTTTACAGTAATCAGTGTCTCCAGAATATACTAAGGTTTTTCCCTCTTTAGATTCAATCCGATATGCGAGACTGTTAACGTGATGTTTAATGAGGCTTGACGTAATTCTGAAATCTTTAAAGTCAAGATGGTCACCAGATAACTCATTGATAACAAGGTCATATCCCCTGGGATCGATGAAATTATTGAAGACCTTTGTCAGGTTCTGGTAGAAATCTTTCATACCGGACGGGCCAATTACTGTCAGATTTTTGCTTTTGTAGTTGCTCGGAATCCTCAACGCAAATAGAAGTGATATTAGGTCTACGACATGGTCTGGATGGAAGTGTGTGTAGATTGCGTAGTCAATGTCTTTGAAGCTTGACGATGCTTCTGCAATCTTTCTTAAGGTTCCTGAGCCACTGTCAAGCAGCAGAGTCTTATCATTTATGTTTATGAGATAGCCGGAGGGGCTTCTCCTTGCCGTAACAATACCTGTTCCGGAACCAAGAATAGTAAGTTTCATAGTAAAACAGTTCCTTTTTCTGGATAATATATTACTATTTTTTTTTTATATGTACAAATAGTATCATCAATGACAATTCATTACTAACATCTCTTTTTGAGATGTACTGACACAAAAAAAAGCCTGCAAATAAACAGGCTCTTTAGCTAAAGTTTTCCAATTAAAAAACCACCCCCGGAAGGGGGTAGTGCTTTGGGTTAACGCATAGGGTTATGAAAATAACTATTTTAAATTACTTTATTCATAGTCCTACTGGCTTTTACTGGCCTTAGTGTTTGTTACTCGTTCGTTTTGTGCTTTCTTAAACTAATAGTTTAGAATTCATTTATCGCTAAATGTAGTATAACGGTAACAAACGTTATCATTAAAACGTTAATCCGACAAAGCTATTAAATTTTACCCCAACCGGAGAATGTTGTCTTTCTTATAATTATTCTACACTCAGATAGGGAGCAACATGGACAACTCTTACTGCCCAAAACTTCCCGTCCTTTATTGAGTAGTTGCATTTAATATAATCACCAGCCTTAAGATGACTGAAGCTTAATATATCTTTTTCATGGAACTTAGTGCCACCCCTGATTGATACTATATTGGTTTTTTCATCACCCATATAGCAAGTCGTGTCCTTGGTGAACATTAATGATGCATCGCCCAGTAATTCACATTCTTCAAGACGTATTTCCATTTTTTCAAGATCAATACTCTTGATCTTACCCTCAATTACTTCACGACTTGTATACGACCCTGTAGGAGAAATAGGCCAGTCAATGGCTTTCCAAGCATATGCATTAAGCCCAAATATAAAAGCTCCTAAAAAGAAGGCTAGCATTGCAAATGTCATTAGTCTACGCATCTTCGTACCCTCCTTTTTCAACTACTAATTAATTTATTAGTAATTTCTGCTTCTACTATATTATAACAATTATCATGCTGGTTTAGTTCCTTAGTTCAATAAGGAATGGTACCGTAATAACTTTTACTGAAATAAAGAGTTATAATCGTGTTTATTTTTTTAAACCGAAGACCTGTGTCCCCACAAAACATGTTGGAAAAATCCAAATTCTTAGATTATGTCTTAGAAAATGTATACTGTTTCTGATACCATTTCTTTATGGAATCCCGGAATTTAAGGAAGGAAATTGTCAATTTGATAAATAAGAGAGGAAAGATAACGTTTGCTGATTTTATGGAATTAGCACTTTATCATCCTGAATATGGGTACTATACCACCAAAAGGGACATAATGGGTAAGAGGGGTGACTATTACACAAGTTCAGATGTTCATTGCGTATTTGGTGAACTTATTGCCAAACAACTGGAACAGATGTGGAGACTTTTAGGAAGAGGCCAATTCGCCATTATAGAGACGGGTGCAGGCAAGGGCTGGCTTTGTTATGACATAATTAATTTTATAAAAAATGAATATCCCAAATTCTTCGAGAAGATTGACTATAAAATAGTGGAGATAAGCCAAAGTCTTATTGAAAGACAATCCGGTATCTTAAAAGGGCTGGAAGATAAAGTTTCATGGGAGTCTTTTTCAACAGATGGTTTTTCATTTGAACCTGTTGCAGGATGCTTTTTATCAAACGAATTTGTTGACTCTCTTCCGGTACATCAGGTGATAGTAGAAAATAATTGCTTAAAAGAAATATATGTAACGATTAAGGACGATGAGTTTTGTGAGGTAATTGATGATCTGTCCGATCCATTATTGAGTGATTATTTTAAAGAATCTAAAGTAAATTTAAAGGAAGGACAAAGGGCAGAAGTGAATCTAAAGGTATTGGAGTGGGTGAGTAATATATCCCGTTACTTGAACAGGGGTTTTGTAATTAACATAGATTATGGACACCTTGCCGAAGACCTTTATTCTGAAGACAGGTATAGAGGAACGTTGATGTGTTATTATGAACATACGACAAGTGAGAATCCATACGAAAGAGTCGGCAACCAGGATATAACGTCTCACGTAAATTTCAGCAGTTTAATGCGAGTAGGAAATGAATTAGGTTTAAAAACTACAGGTTTTACCAGACAATCAATTTTCTTAATAGCACTTGGCATCCTCAATAAGATGAATGAGGCGAAAGGTGATTTTAGTAAACTTCTGACCATAAAGAATCTCTTCCTACCGGGTGGGATGGGCGATGTGTTTAAGGTCTTAATTCAGCATAAGGGAGTAGACAACCCGGAACTAATTGGTTTAAGGAATATGTCCGAACCAGGACTTGCGAGGGAAATTGAAAGTTTAGAAGGTAGTGGGTGATTTTTTTATTTCTCAATAAAAACTGTTTAAATCTTAATCAATTTTAAACTTCAATTAAAACAATAACCATCTGAAGCCAACATTAAATGAGTAATCTGTGTCGAGTTGATTTCCTCTCAAATCTTCATAAATCGGTTTTTGAAAAGATGCTTCGATTAAGAAATTTCTTGCTGGTATAAACTGTATACCTGGTGATAGAAAGATTGTGTTTCTTCCAGAGTCGTCAACACGTTTATCGTTTTGTTTATTCTTTTGGCTTAATTTGCCGTTAAACTCCAGATACAGATTTAAGTGTTTTGCAGGATATGTTTCATATACTACGGGTAATAATCTGTATCCAAAGGCAATGTCATAATTCAATATATCTCCAAACTCAAAACTATTTGCCTCCGTTTTGAGAGTATAGATTAAATCAGCATTTATTCCTAAACGTTTTTTTATGTGTGTAAATATAAGCCCCAGCGTATAATCATCAGAACCGCTACCTAACTGCACAGATGCTGGTAACCTTAATCCAGCACTTGTTTTTTCATCGTCTTCTCCTGTAGGAAGCTTGACCTTTCCTAATGCAGACATCCTTGTTGTCTGTGCATGGACGTCCCTCTGAAAGAACTGATACTTCCCAAAAAGAGTTAAGTCCCCAAGCCCTGAGTCTGAGAAACTCTTTCTTTCACCATTTATTGTAGTCTTTTTCTCTTTATCCAGGTAAGGTATGGACGCACCCACTACGAGCTTGTTTGGTAATAGTTCATAGGGGACGATAAGAGGAATAGAGATAATATTGAGTTCACCTCTCCCCCCTGGGAGAGAACCAAGTAGCCTTGTTGCCTTTCCAAAGCTCCGTATAGCGGCGCTTTCAAGACCAGTTACAAATGCCGTATCTGTATTGATTGGAGGGCCTTGAGCCTCTGCCTGATTGACGATATTACTTCCTAAGAGAATGATACTTCCGAAATATAAAGATATAATATATTTTCTCATTATAGGATTACCCCCTTTCATTTTATTAATGCTCTAGATATTTGTACGCTCTTATTTCCTCGGTCTACAACATAAACATCACCTTCGTCTGCAATCTCAGTAGGATAATTAAATTCCCGTTTTAGGCAATGTTGCCTTTTCATTGATAAACGTGTTTTGTCTTTTTTGAAATTTTTCTTTATTAAAGACCACCCTTAATCCCTGCGGTTCTAAAGACAACATGGATAGTGTGTTTAATTCTATCCATTTGTGGTGGTAATAAACATAACTATTATCTTCTGAAAACCCTATTGCCATTTCCACGTCACAGATTGGGGAATGCTGAAGCAATGTAAAGAGCAATAACGCTTTATCTCTGTCACTCCCAGTCTTAAAAATTAAGGTTTCATCGGGCAAAGCAATTCTCTCTCTGCTCCCAAAAATGGAATCTTGCCCCGTAATACTTTCCACAATACTAAGAGCATCTTCCAAACTTCTTATCTTTTTCGCCATTTGTCTTGCGTGATAGTCCCGAAGAGCCGCATATACATAAGCTTTAGGGAAAGGTACATCTATTCTTCTAAAAGCATATTGAGCAAAGTAATAAATCGAATTAGGTAATTTGTTGGCTAAGCTGAAAATGGCTGATTGATACTCCTCTGCCGAACTAAATTCTAACGGGTCAGAAATAGCCACAGAAGATCTGACGAATTGAAGTGAGTCTAGGTTCGGATGCTTTAAGGGAAGCGACAGGAAACCTCTAATCCTTCTGTATATGCTATTAAGTTGATGGAGTGGGATATCTGCTCTTTTTGTTGTGCAATGACACATTCCCAGAAAAGGGTTATAGAAAAATGTTGTGTCCACGCTTGTGGTCACCATTTTCACAAATTCTGATAATTCAGAACAATTATGTATTCTTGTTCGGCTAAACCATTTTGTATTATTGAGAAGATGTCCGTCTTCCTCATCCAGGAATACGAAAACATGAGCACGATTTCCGATCAAAACTACCTTCCCTGGAGAAAATCGTCCCCAGATTATCAACGCAGCCGCCCAAAGCATCGCTAAAGCACCGCATTTACCCGAACCTTTTCTATCAGGCGAAATTAAAGAATATGCATCCATAACCTCTATAGTTTCATTTCTGAGGCGAGGAAAATAACCTTCCTGATAGTAATCCTCATCGACAATTTTTCCAAATTGACTTTCGGGATTATCTGCCAAAAGCTTCCGAAGGGTTTCATCATACTCCTTTCTTATCCTTTGAATATAATTACTTCCCAAACGCCTTTTCTCCTCAGAAAAGTGAAAAAGCCCCCAAAGATCTCCCCCGGGTTCATTCGGAAAATAAGTAAACGTATAGAGGTGGAATTGCCTCTCAAGCTCTTTCAAACGCCTTTTAACACCCAGAGGAGTTCCATCAGGTGCATGAACCCTACGCTGCACCCTCACTTCCAGAGAAGGGGAGACATAAGGTTGGCCAGTAGATATGCTGGTATTAGAATATTCTGGTTTAAATCCAGCTCAAGAACTGTCAAACTAACAGCTCTTGACAACCTTTCGATTTCTTCACGGATATTTTCTTCCATATCTGATAAGAGTTATTTGCCTAATTATAGTTCCCTAGCAATATCGCCTAATAAGAAGTTACTCGATCTTGAAATCCCTTATATCCAAAACATAAGGATGTATACCATGACCTTTTATTTTCTCTTCTTGTACCAAACCAGTTACAGTAATAGTCTCAGCCTGAGCCTTTTCGGAAGTTATTATCTCTTTAAGTATTTCATTATATTTCAAGATAAAGCTATCATCGCCAATTCTTAAGTTCATTCTTCCACCAAATTCTTCAATCTTTCCTTTTAGGGTAACAAGCATTTCCCCGGGAGTAAATCCACCATCCTTCACGGCCTTCTTTATTTCGTCAACATCAATTGATTTACCTTCTTTTATCTTGAACTCAGCTAATCCAGCATTAACCAGTATGTAATAGTTCACCAGGTAGTTCAAGCTAGCAATCATTTTTTTGATATTTTCTTACGTTTGGAGAATTGTAGTTCACCATCCCAAAAAGAGAATTTGTTACATTCCACAAAATGCTTATAATAAAGAC
>MAYW01000214.1 GCA_001723765.1 Candidatus Scalindua rubra | reverse complement strand
ACATTTTATGAAATTGAAATAATGACATCGGTTCTCTTTGAGCCATCGTGGAAACTTCCTCTGTTTGTTGACTTGGTTAGTTTTAAAAGAAGTATACCACAATGGTGAGTTAACTCAATAGCCATAAAAAAGAATGACATAGATTACCCATACGGTTCTTCGTGTGAAGAAAATCAAAACTTCATGCTATTCAAAGAAATGATGCAAGAGGAAAAGTATAAGGGTCAATTGTTTGGCGAAATAGCTTCCCTGACTATTCCAAGGTCTCAGAATATCCTTTTCGATATTTTAAAAGACGAGAATCTTCATAACCGTATAGTCAATGGAAGTGACTATCCTATCCCGGCTTTAAACATACTGAAACCAACGAAAGCCTTATACAAGGTAGGCTATATCACGAAAGAAGACAAGATAGCCCTGGATGAGATCTACAGCTACAATCCACTACTCTTTGACTTTGTTGTTAAGCGCACTATTAAAGACCCAAACACAGGGAAACACCTTCCAGAATCCATGTTTATGCCAATAGAATTATTGAAACTACCAATGGTAAAATAAAGACTTGCTTTCAAACAGCTAACTAATTGCCCTATGCAGTCCAGTGAGATTTGGTATTTAAGAAGCAAAACGTAAAGGTTACTATGTCTTTGAGTAAATCCAGCGTTGACTTTTTTAAGAAAATGGCTAAAAAGCACCATACCTCTTATCAAGCTATGATCCGTAGACTCCTTGATATTTACGCGGCACAGCATGGAAATCGTTAAAAAGATGTTTTAACTGAAACCTGCTTTTTGGCGGGTCACTTTAATTCCGTCAGATTAAACTTCTTCATGATTTACATTACATTGTCCAACAAAAACAACCCCATCTTCGATAACTAATTTTTTTGCTTGCAGATCACCAATAAGACGAGCTTTTTGCTTAAGCACTACTTTGTCAGACGCTGTAATATTCCCATCCACTCGACCCTCAATAACGGCACTTCTTGTCTTAACGGTCGCTTCAACAGTGCCGGTCTCACCAACAAAGAGCTCTCCGTTATCAGTTACTATTTTTCCTTCAACCTTTCCATCAACCCTCATGGCTCCGTCAAATTTGATTGTCCCTTTAATTTTAGCGTCAGATGTTAGATGGGCCATTTTTGACTCCTTTCCGGATTCATTTTCTTCTTTGAATCCTTTTTTACTTTCATCTGCTAATTTAGAATCTTCCGGGATATTCGGAACAGGTTGATCTGGTTGTGTAACTTTCTTTTTTTTAAACATGCTTTAGGTCATTTAAATTATTGCTGCCATTGCCGGTTAATCACAAATTTTAGCATTCTTTATTAAATTTTTCAATACAATCCTTTGAGACATGAGCTGAGCTCAGCTTAGTTTAATGAAAGTATGGTTTTCCTTCGTGTTTGAGCCATTCAGGGTTGAGTAGTATTTTACACTTGATTTTAGTAAATGGCAGCACTATTATAAACACCAGTATTTCCACAAACTTCTTAAGTCTTGCCTTCATAAGCAAGACTCGTTACCATATCATATAGACATATAACCCATCAAGTGATGGAAGAGGAAAATTTCTCATATACACATATTCGTGGGCAAGTTGGTCTCTTATCTTTGTAATCATGCCAAATGATTCAAAATTAATAAAATGCTTCAATTGTGGCCAGACTCACCGTCTTGGTGATTACGGCCAAAATACGGGTATCATATGTACTGGCTGTGGTAAGAAAATGGAACCCTTGATTTTTGATAAAATATGTGAAGTTGATAAAAGGGGATTTCTTACGCTTCTCGGATATTTTTCAATCACCGCCCTAATTGGTGTAATGGGCAGCATGATGATGGTGCATGGCTGGAACTTTTTGGTAACTTTTACCATGTTGGGTGGGGTTGTTTACCTGATAGGTAAAATATTTATGAGTAAGTATAAGATTATCGAAATAGAAGAATACCTGCCGGATAAGATCGCGCATGATAACGCGGATGCTCATTGTTCCAGCAGTTTCGACCGTTTGGTTGTCACTTCCGTGAATGAATTGCCGCAAAAAATAAGAAAACGCTTAGAAGATGTATCAATAGTAGTAGAAGACAGGCCAAATCCTTTTGTGCTGGGAAAACTAAAATTGAAATCGAACCGGGTATTACTTGGTTTATTTCAAGGGGTGCCTTTAAATAAAAAAAGTGTATGGCATTCCGGTACCATGCCCGAAAAGATTACTATATACCAGAAAAATATAGAGGCCATCAGCCATTCTGATGAGGAGATTAAACATAGAATAAAAAAAGTGGTCCGCCATGAGGTGGCGCATTTTGTTGGATTTACTGAAGAACAAGTAAGAAGGTTGGGTTATTGATAGGCGTCTTCTTAACTGCAAAAAAATACAAATATTTTTAAATTGTAAACAACCTAAAATAAATGGGGGAACAACCATGACATATGAAAAGGGACATATTCGCCGGGACTTAGAGAAGGTAAAACCCGGGGAATTTGCGATTATGGGGATCGTTGTTACGGCTATGATTGCAGTCGCTATTGCGGCTATGTTAGAACAGGATAA
The DNA here is from genome assembly GCA_001723765.1 of Candidatus Scalindua rubra. Lineage (GTDB taxonomy): Bacteria > Planctomycetota > Brocadiia > Brocadiales > Scalinduaceae > Scalindua_B > Scalindua_B rubra. Next base: position 3,953 of record MAYW01000214.1, on the reverse strand, counting down.
CACCGAAATAGATCCACAGAAAGACGTCTATCTATTCCTTCATGGAAGAACGGACATGCAGGAAAAGGCCGAGACCGCCCTCGTAGCATATGGCTTTCAGAAGGAGAAGATCATCAAGGCAACCTCAGAAAATGTTGGAAGAGTGGGGGATTACGCTGCAATGCTCTGGAGGCCGCCAAGACCGGATCACATAAAGATTCAGAAGATAGCGGGGGTTAAGGAAGTAGAGCATGAAAAAATATTTGGACTCTGGAAAGGCGTTTCAAAAAAGGACATAGATACCATTTCTTTGGAATAGGATTAGCAGTAACCACCACCATATTTGTACACCTTCATGTTTTGCTGCAGATTAACACGCCTGCCTGCCGGCAAGGCAGGGTCTATATGGCGGGCTTCCAGGCATTTTCTTGTTGATTTTAGTAAACAGCATCACTATTATTAACCTCAGGATTCTGTAAACTACTAAATAGTCATATCATTAAACTTTCCTAAATTATGGGTGTAATCTCACAATCCCATGACCATCAATTGATGGACGAGTAAGTTTTTCATATAAATATATTCGTGGGAGTATTATATGCTGATCATGTATTCATATATTAAGTATTGTGTCCCCTTAATTTATGATTGTAGAAGATACCTCAACTACCTTTCTTACGCCAGAATATGTGTGTAATGTTGACGGGTATGAAAATCTGGTTATAAAGAAAATATAATGGGGAGTCAAATATGAAAATTTTTGACGAGAAATTCAGGAAAAACAAGTTAAGGTATATGTTTCAGTGCTTCCTTGCAACATTATCAGTTTTCATAATACTCCTATTACTGGATAACGTGTCAAATGCTATCACTATCGCTTCTTTAGGGTCAAGCACATTCATAGTGTTCACAATGCCGGACGCACACTTATCAAAGCCAAGGTTCCTGATAGGTGGTTATATGGTAAGTATAGCAATGGGTATGTTGTGCCACCAATTGCCTTTGTTGCTATTGCTCGATCAGTATTTTATTGTCAGTGAGCTCTCACATGTGATTTTTGGTTCACTCTCTGTGGGATTAGCAATATTTGTGATGGTAATAACAGATACAGAACATCCTCCTGCCGCAGGTTTAGCATTGGCGCTCATTCTTGATGAATGGAGTTACATGACGATTGCTATTACTATGGTTGGGATTATTTCATTATCAGCCCTTAAGGCCCTGCTTAAGCCATTCTTGCGAAATTTATTATAATAAAGGGCTCCATATTTGTATATATTTATATCTAGGAATTTCAAAGTTGTTTTTACCACGCGTCAGGATAAAATCCTAAAGAAAAAAGGTCGAGTCTCCCCTTGGCTGCATATGTTAAAACGTTTTGCATTGGCATATCACAAGAAATTGAGGAAGAAACAGTATCAACCAGAATCTCCCCTTGATAGGATATCGGGTATTGGAAAAATTAAGAAGAGAAACCTGTTAAAGCATTTTGGAAATATGCAGAAGATACGAAATGCTTCATTAGATGAGCTGGGGAAGGCGAAAAGTATTACTGATAAAGACGCAAGAACTATATATAACTATTTTCATTCAATTGTGTCTTAGATCCTCGACTAAAAAAGATATCGAGCATCTTGCATCTTACATCAAGTATTGTGCTTGGCCGACAAGTTTTTTGGCGGATCCCCTAAATTAGTGGAAAGCTAAAAATAAACCGTTAGCTTCTCTTTTCGATCTCTTTTACCATATTGCTTAAGATGTATTTATGACTCGGCAATAATAGATACCAGTATAGCTTTCCGAAAAGAGTACTGGTTTGATAATAGACTTTTACAGACAACCGATTTTTATTACTTTCCCGATCAATCCTAAACTCCAGCCACCCCATCCCTGGTAGTTTCATCTCTGCACGCAAGAGAAGTATTTCATTATGCTCAAGGCATTCTACCCTCCAAAAGTCTATAACATCATTAACCCGCAAGCTAGTAATACTTTTCCTTCCACGGGAGGTTCCGACTCCCATAAGGATTCGATCAAACCAACCGCGAAGTCTCCATAACCAATTACTATTAAACCAGCCCTCTTTTCCCCCTATCTTACAGATTGTGTGGAAAAGCGAAAAAGAATTCTTTTCAGTTTGAATTGAGTATGAACTTGTGAATCTTGGAGGTTTTTCTAGTTCGCTAAGTTTTATGGCCAGATCATGATCTGGGGGATAGGCGTCTGACCATCTTGTGTGTATCTTGTCCTGTTCTATGCGAGTCATAGCTCTTAAAAGCATTTCTTTATATGATAAAGGATGAAAAGGTAAAAACATTTTAATATCTGTGTCTTGACAGACGATATTAAATTTGCACCCCTCCATATAACACTTGATGATAGGAGCTGGTACTGAAGTTACGAAGCTGGCAAGGTAAGAGTATAATCCGACTGTAGAGAAGGGTGAATGGAAAAAAATTCTTTTCTTGCCGAGAATACTGACCATGATCTTCATCATCATCTCTGCAGTCAGAATATCTCTGCCTCCTATATCGAATGATTTTCCTGAGGTCTCAGTTTTTTCCATCACACCGACAAGATACTTTATCACATCACGAATGCCTATCGGTTGACATTTTGTCCTTGCCCAGTAAGGAATAAATATGATCGGAATGTTTTTCACCACGTGTTCAACAATTTCATATGCTGCGCTTCCTGAACCTATGATTATGGATACTCGAATAATAGTAGTCGGCACTTTACTTTTCATAAATTCTTGTGCTACTTTCATTCTGCTTTTTAGATAACTGGAGCGTGAGACCTGTGTATCTGCTAGTCCTCCAAGATAAATGATCCTCTTAACTTTTTTCTCTTCAGCTATTTTCCTGAAATTAATAGATGTCTGGATATCCGTTGATTCATATTTTTGCTGTCCGATCAACAAAGAGTGGATAAGGTAATATGCGGTATGGATTCCTTCCAGGGCATTTTCCAGTTTAAGCATGTCCAGTCCGTCCGCTTCTACGATTTCAGCGCTTGGCCATTGCTTTTTATGTTCGGGGAAGGCAACCCTAACCATTACCCTAACCTGGTATCCCCTTGCTAGCAATTCAGGAACCAAAAGCCCTCCGATGTAACCAGTGCCGCCTGTTACCAGGATTTTGCCGATCTCTGGTTGTGGTCTGGTTAGTAAATCATAGCAAAAGAGATCACTATTGTTCCAATTTGCTGGTTTATTATTCACTTGTCTGTTTTTATATAAAATGATGAAAGTAAGGTTTTTCTTCGTTTTTGAGCCATTCAGGGTTGAGTAGCATTTTTCCTATTGATATTAGTGAATAGCCTCACTATTATAAACCTCAGAATTTCCAAAATCTACTAAAGTCTTGCTTATGTAGGCAAGACTCATTACCATATATCATATATCCATATAACCAATCAAGTGATGGACGATTAGGATTCTATATATAAACATATTCGCGGGCGTGTTGTTAACATACTTGTAATCCTGTTAAAATTTTGATTGGTAATGAACTACATTATCCTGGAAAATATAGTTATAGTTGAAAAATAGGCGCTGTCCCTATTATCCCTAGTTGAAAAATAGGCGCTGTCCCTATTATCCCGTCTTTTTACTTCTTCGAATATTGTGCGGGGGATACGGATGGTATGTAGATGTGATTTATCCAGTAGCTTTTGCAGAAAGTCGAAAGTTCTATATTCTTTTAATGACCCAAAGGCAAAAATGTATTCATTAGAGTCAATGACGAATTGCAATCTTCTCCTTCCAAATTTTTTCTCTTGTTTCTCGCAAGGTTTTTATAACATCATCCTTACTCATCTTGAAAATGGGGGAAGGATTCTTGGCAATTATTTTTCTTATTTTAGTCAGATGGTCTTTAGCCTTTTTTGTATTTTTCATTACTTATCTCCACTACAATTAATTTACTATAAACTTAATCTCTTGTCAATGAAAAGAAAAATGAAAAATATAA
>MAYW01000213.1 GCA_001723765.1 Candidatus Scalindua rubra | reverse complement strand
CTGTTTGAATTGAATGAGACTGAAATGTGATAATAAATCTATATATTATTGAAGTCAAGATGAAAATTCCGACTTTTAGATGGAAGGCAACAGAATAAAAAAACTTACTTGTTGCTTTTAAACCTATTTTGCCTTTTGGTTTTTCTGGTGGTCCTATTAATTTTCTCATTACGTCAAATACAGCCTTAAACTGGTGGTCATACTTTTTTTCCATAGCTTCAATTTTTCTCTGTAATTCTTTATGAGTTGCAAGCATTTCTAGGAGCTTTGTAAATGTCCTTACAATTGCTATACTTGCCTGTATTGCAACGGGGCTTTTAATTACGTTGGCAGCCATTAACGTTCCATGTTCCGTGAAAGCATATAGCAAATACCCGCCCAGGCTCCTTTTTGATGGTATCGCATTTTGCGATACCAACATATTTGCTTCTTCTTTAGTTAATTGAAACATAAAATCTTCTGGAAATCGAGCACTGTTTCTTTTCACCTGCTCTCTTAATCTAATGGTTTTTACCCCATACAGTAACGCCAAATCCCTATCAAGTATCACCTTTTTGCCTCTGATAAGCAATATCTTACTTGCTATTGCCTCTTGTGGTATCAAGCTTGTTTCATCATCTTTTTTGATCTTCATATAATCTAGTGTATGATAATTATGAATACCCGCCAACCTGCCCGTACCGAATGGTACGTTCGGGCGGGAAAGCTTGTCGGGCAGGCACTTTATTTAATTGTAAAAACTGTCACGGACATTAAATTGTATCCCCGGAATTGGTTAATTGCTTTTTCTTTTGATTTTCATCTTAAAAAGAAAGATATTATGATCTAAGAACGGCTATATGTGGCAAGAAAGTTTATGTTTCTACACTCCTGTAGACATAAACCTGAATTTAAGACAACTTATCCACATCAATCTATGTGGTATAGTTTTTGTGCTGTTTGAATTGAATGAAATGGGATAATAAAATTATATGTCCTCTTAATTATTCAAACAAGTCGCTATGACTACCTGTGCGTTCCAGACGAAGAGTATTTGGATCGGCGTAATAAATGAGAATCCAATCTGGTTCAATGTGACAATCTCGACAGGTTTTCCACTCGCCCATCAAAGGGTGATCACGGTGCCTGGGATGGAGGGTTTCATTATTGGCAAGTTTTTTTACCAAAGATTGCAACTTTTTAATATCCTTGCCCCGTTTTTTCATCCTTTTAATATCTTTTAAGAATTGATTAGACTGGGATAGCCTTTTCATTTTTCCCAACTATCAAACATTTCTTCAAGAGAATCAAAGGATTGAACATCTTCGCCCCGGCTACTTTTTTTCAAGGTTTCTTTTGTTAGCTCATTAGGAATAAGAATCGGGAAGGGAATGCCACCACGAAGGCATATTTGATTATAAAAAAGGCGGATGGCTTCGGTGGGACTAATTCCTAATTTCTTCAGAACCCCTTCGGCTTTCTTTTTAATTTTGGGCTCAATCCTGGCATGAACGATTGCTGATTTATTCATTTTATAATTATCTCACAATTGCAACACATTTGCAAGAGTTTTTTCTACACCAAATAAATGCAGTCAAGAGAAGATACTTTAATCTTCTCTTTGAAGATATCACATTTTGTGATACCAAAATGTCGGTCTCTTTTTATCCCTTTATATTACCAATAGGTTTAAGTCTTACAGCCTTTTTTGATATGCCGAGGACGTCCATGGTTTCGACGACTTCTGATATGTCCTTATAGGCAATACCGGCTTCTTCCGCAAGACCAGACATAGAGACTGCCTTAACAATTATGCCTTCCTTTTCCATTGTCTTTAGAAGCTGATCACCCCCTTAACTTCTTTTTAGCAGCCTTTTTGACATGGTCCTGCCTGCGCCGTTATATATTTTATACGCTTGCTTTTTAGAAAAAGGGACAGCGCCCATTTTTATAAAATCGGGTTTTCAGAAAAAATAGGCGCTGTCCTTGTTATCTATTATCCTCCCAGCGTTGTCTAACCTATTATTGTATCGGGTTTCACTATCGTTATACCCTTCCTATGTTTACTACCACCAATATGTGGGATAGGCTCTATCTTTTGAAAGATTATTAAAAATGATGGCTAGAAAAGCCAAGATTAAGGAACCTGCAAGTGCTGGGGTGGCAAGAAATAACCACGAAGCTTCTGACAATATAACTATAAGAGGATCAGCCCCAGCCGGTGGATGCACTGTTCTGGTTAACTGCATACCGGCAATTGCCGTCGCTACAGCAAGTCCCATTACCCACCAGGAAGAACCAAGTGTCGTGAAGAAGATCAAGCCAACCAATGTTGATAGAAAATGTCCTCCTATAATGTTTCTGGGTTGCGCTAATGGACTATCGGGCACACCAAACGCGAGCACGCAAGATGCGCCAAATGAAGGTATGATTAAAGGTTTATCTATCAATACCGAAAGATACGCAATTACCGCAATCCCCAACAATCCACCGAACCAAGACCATATAATATGTTTAAAAGCGGGGCGAGGCGGACATTTTGCACTACCACGCATTTTTGAAAAATAGTGGTTCATAATTTCCCCTTCTATATGATAGGTATATTTGTTATTTGCAATCCTATGAAACAAGTATTATGATTTGAGAACGACTATATGCGGTAAGAAAGTCCATGTATTATGTCCCTGTAAAAATAAACTTTATTTAAGATAACTTATCCACATTACAGTGGTATAGTTTTTATGCTGTTTGAATTGAATGAAAAAGAAGTGTGATAATAAATCTATATATTATTGAAGTCAAGCAAAAAGGAGTTAACTGAGATGTGGTTTGAGGTGGATGAAGGGTGATAGTTCTCATTTATGTTTTATAAATAAGTTATCTGTTCCATTAATTATTCCATCATTTTGTTAGGGAAGTATCGGTCGCTTCACCGCATTGAGTGATCAAAATGTGACTTTTTGCCTGAGGCTCATCATATTCTCTCTATCTATCGGTTTTTCCACTCCCTTGAGATAAATTTCGACTAGTACATTTGTTCGCCCCCAGACGTTAATATCGACTTCGAAGCTCTTTGTGCGATCTTCCGATGTCATCCTCGGGTTATAGAACCAGCGTTCACTGAATTTATACTCAACCCGTTCAATCCAATCCATAACCGGTTTTTCAGCCACCGTCGCTGCTGCGGGATTAACGCTTACGCGGTAGGTAAGTTTGTACCAACTCTTCTCGCCCTTCGAAGGAACCTCGATAGCCGACTGCTCGATCCAAACAACCCTGCTTATTGTAGCGACATCTCCAGGTGTCAGTTTATAGCCAGCCGCAACGGAAGGTCCGATGTTTTTAAACTGTTGTTCCAATTTTGACACACGCCCCACGAGGTCAGAGATGCTTTCTTGCATTGCGGAAAGATCGTAGGCGACTACCGACTCTTTGCCTTGACTCTCGATCGCATTCGGTCCGAAAAGGTTAGTCAAGGCTTCGCGAACTTCTGACAGGTTGTTCTTTGCACGATTTAGGTCTTCGTTAAAACTCTTCTTTGCATCTTCAACCTCTTTGCTGATTCGTTGAGCTTTGCTTTGTGTTTCTAATAAACTGTTGGTTGCCTGCTCCTGGACTTTCTTAGCTGCCTTGAACTCCGTTGTTGCCTCCGACACGAATTGCTTCATGTGAAGATTAGCAACATATACGATTGCTGCAGCGGTGATTGTACCAATGACGCCAATGAGAACATTTCGAACGATTCCACTCCCCTCAGGTGAATTGTTTGCCATAGCTCCCCCTCCGTTTTAGTAAAGACACTATTTATTTTCTTTCACGTTCATACTCAGAGTGTCCTTAAACCTAAATGAATCAGCCTATGCCCCTAACTATTAATATAAGATATTGTGTTTGTTATGATTATTTGCTCTTCAACATCTTAGATAAAGAAAGTATTTTAAATGATAAGCAAACTTTTATGATTCTTGAAGTTATCCCTTTATGTTACCGATGGGTTTTAGTCTTACAACCTTTTTTGATATACCCAGGACGTCCATGGTTTCAACAACTTCTGATATGTCCTTATAGGCAATACCGGCTTCTTCCGCAAGACCAGACATAGAGACTGCCTTAACAATTATGCCTTCTTTCGCCATAGTCTTTATAAGCTGATCGCCTCTTACCTTCTTTTTAGCAGCCCTTCTTGACATAGTCCTGCCTGAACCATGCATTGTAGAGCCAAATGTTTCCTCCATTGCTCTTTCAGTACCTACCAGCAGATAAGAACCCGTTTGCATTGAACCACCGACAATAACAGGCTGCCCGACGTTTCTGTATATTTCCGGAAGCTCACTCCTGCCGGGACCAAAAGACCTTGTCGAACCTTTTCTGTGAATTAAGAGTTCTTTTTCTTTGCCGTTTACTTTATACTTTTCTGTCTTTGCGATATTGTGAGCCACATCGTAAACAATCTCTATCCCGAGCTTCTCAGCACTGGTATCAAATATCTTTGAGAAACTCTCCCTGATCCTGTGGGCAATTACCTGCCTGTTTACAAAGGCACTATTAGCTGCACATACCATGGCCTTGTAATAATCTGAGCCTTCCGGAGATTTAAAAGGTGCACAGGCAAGTTCCCTATCCCTGACGGTCATGCCGTATTTCTTCATAGCGTTATCAAATACCCTTAGATAATCTGTAGCGATTTGGTGTCCGAACCCCCTTGAACCACAATGTACCATAATAACTATTTGATCTTTTTCTTTAATTCCAAATACACTTGCAGTTTTTGCGTCAAAGATATTTTCTATCGTTACTAACTGTATCTCCAAGTAATGATTGCCTGAACCAAGAGTTCCCAGTTGGTTTATTCCTCTCGATATAGCCTTTTCACTCACCTTTGATGGATCAGCACCGGGTATGCACCCGTATTCCTCTATCCTTTCACGGTCGTGAGGCCAGCCATAGCCATGCTCAATACACCAATCAACCCCTCTTTTCATAATGTCCTTAAACTCTGATACTGAAACCTTAAGGATGCCCTTGGAGCCCACTCCTGCAGGAACAGCCCTGAACAACTCGTTAATGAGTTCTCTAAGCCGAGGTTTAACTTCATCTATCTTTAGGTTTGTTGTAATTAATCTCATCCCACAATTTATGTCGAAACCGATTCCTCCGGGAGAAATAACACCATCTTCGATATCGAAAGCGGCTACACCACCAATAGGAAATCCGTATCCCCAATGACCGTCAGGCATACAGAGTGCATATTTCTGAATACCGGGTAGACACGCAACATTTGTAATTTGGTCAAAGACACCTTTGTCCATATTTTCAAGGAGTGTGTTGCTGGCATATATCCTTGCCGGAACTTGCATGCCTTCCTTCTCGGTCTTTGGGATTTCCCATACCCAGTCACTTACCTTATTGATTTTCATATCGATGTCCATTTCATCACCTTTGTATATTATATTTCAAAATTGTTATCGTCATTTGTTTTTCGTTATTCGGCCTGCCCTGTTAAATAAACAGACTGTAGCGGAAGGCTTTAGCCTTCCATTATAGTACAGCAATCGTAGAAATGGAAAACCAGGTTTCCGCTACGGGTTAATTCAATAACATTGTTCCCAATGGGGAGAGGGAAAAACGTTTAACGTCAGCCTTTTCCAGCTATTTACCCTGTTAAATGAGTATGTGTCCTCAACATTATATCTCAATACAAAAATAGCAATTTGATTTGTTTCCTGCGAACTTTATATTTAACAGGGCGGGCCTTTCAACGTTTAACGCTTTTTTCTTGCTTCTTCCTCCCCGCCTGACGGACGGGCAGGCAGCACCTATCTTCTTGTTCAATCTTCAATCTACAATCGAAAATCTACATTCCTTCAATTCCTCAATCTCTCAATCCTTCCTCTCATATATCCAAAACAAATCTGGATATCCATTTCCCGTCCTTTTCATACACATCGAAAAGGTGAAAGGTTATGGCCTTCACATCGCACCTGAGTTCGTGTTCAGATTGGTTAATCTCTTCGCCAAAGACTTCGGCATTGAGATAGTAATTTGAATTTTTTTTTATATCAATATCAAATTTACTGAAAACCATAAATTCTGAATCTTTTAAGTATATTATTTCGGCAAGCCAGTCAAATAACAATTTATCTATTTCCCGGTTTTCCAGATGTATTTCTTTCTTCACCTTCGGCTGTACACCCCTGATATCCACCATGACGGCGAAAGTTGCTATTGCAGACGCCCTGAATAGTTCCTCAAGAGTATCTCCACGAGATTCTATTGCTACGTCGGCCGTTGCAATTTCATCAAGAAATACAAATTCTTCCATTTAATAGATTTCAATAAGAAAGTAATGTAATTACCCAATATCTTGTGGGATTTCCATTTTATTATAGAGGGAAGTTTAAGGAGGGTCAAGCACCGATTGTCCATTTTCAATTATTTCAGCGAGGGGTGGTATTTTTGCAGATTATAAACACGGTCCTGAACATAATCCCAAAAAGTAATTCCTTGCTTCCTGCAGGTAGCCATCAGGCTTAAAAACGTATCAGAAGCTTTAGCGCCTCGGATACTTCTAAAACAGTTTCGTATCTTTCTCTGAATAACTTTCTCTCTTATATCCAGCTCACTTGTATTATTATGCAGTGGTATTTCAGGATACTCTA
>MAYW01000212.1 GCA_001723765.1 Candidatus Scalindua rubra | reverse complement strand
CTCATTGGTAAAGAAAAAATTTAAGATCGTTCATACAGTTATTCAATTTGAATGTAATGAGTGTCGTGATGACACATACATTAAGAAAGCTGGTATACCTAACATTTGATCTAGTTTCCATTGGAAGATCCATCTTTAGAACAGCATACATAAGAGGGATATTGTCACCAATAGTAGAAATTAACCTTTGGGGGATTTGTTAAATATTTTGAAATTATAACCTCGTATTTTGGACAACGAAAGATCGAGTAACAAATAGAATCGCATTAAAGATTGAATTTACCTCTAAGGTGACAATTTTCTGTCAGAAAAAGCAAGAAATTGTCGACTTAGAGACTAAAGCACGCCATAGGCGGATCTGCCTCCGGCACGGCCTTGACTTCTATAGACTTAAAATGGAGTTTCCTATGCTATCAAGTTTTTGATGCTTCATCTCTCTATTCTCAAACGTAACAAATTCTTCATAAGCAACTTGTCTTGCAAGTGATACGGCCCTATCAAAATCTCTGCCTACATCATCAGGAGTGTGGGCGTCTGAGCCGAAAACAATAGGTATATCATATTCACGGTACAACTTAAGAATTTCACATGATGGATAAATTTCATTCACAGGTTTTCTTAGACCAGATGTGTTTATTTCTAAAGCAACTCCGTATTCTTTAAAAACTTTTGCTGTATCAATTAAATCTTTTGTAAGCTCGGTACTTGGACGATGTCCAAACTTCTTTACAAGATCACAATGCCCAATTATGTCAAAAAGTGAAGTACGTGCGGATTTACGTAATAATTCAAAATATTTCTCATAAACCGCATTTACATCCCTTTCATCCCATCCGCTGAGTTCTTTCGGGTGGTCGAAAGCCCATTTGTCGATATAATGCACAGAACCTATTACATAATCAAAAGGGTATCTTATTATAAGCTCTTTTATATAAGATTCATTACCAGGAATATAGTCAGCTTCTATTCCTAATTTGATTCGAATTTCTGGAAATGATTTGCGTAGAGACATTACCTCACTTACATAATTTGGGAGTTCATCAGGTAACATTGTGAGATTTTTTTCTTTACCGTCAACCAAAGGCAAATGATCGCTAAAACCTATTTCATCAAGTTCACATCTTATCGCCTCTTTAACATAATCAACCATTTCCCCCGTTGCATGGCCACACAGATTTGTATGTATATGATAGTCTATCATAAAAAACCTTTAATGGCCTAATTCTTCTGCAGCTAAATCCTCAAAGAGATTTTTCACTTTCAACTTCATTTCTTTCAAACTATTATTTTCACTTAATTTTATTTTAAATTTGGTTTTACTTTTATGTTTACTCTTTTCGATAATTCTTATAAATGATTTCATGAATCTCATTTTCTAACATATGACAAAATTCCAGTTCTTTATCAGCCTTTTGATAATCATTTATATCTAAATACCTCAAAAAGTCTCTTACGCCCATGTCAACAACTTCGTAAGGGATTGCCGGTTGTCCTAATTCTCCCATGCGAATTATCATTGCCTTTATTATAGCCTCCGGTTTTAATTTCGTATTCCAGACCTTGCTTTTTGCTATTTCCTTCCTGAAAGGAATAATATTTTCAGGTTTATAGAAATCACTCCTGAATTTCATGTAGTCCACATTATTCCAAAATTCCCATTGAGCCGAACAATACGAACAACTTGGAAGGAAAACCTGTACAGGATTATTCCAGACATCAAAATAAGTATGACTCAAGAGACTAACTGCCGCACTAAGTTTATCTGCACTAATATTTCTTACACTCTCATCCTCGACAATATCCACTGCATCTTCAGCATGATTTATAAAGCAGGGAGTTTCTTCAACAATCCTTCTATGGGCGTAAATCTTTTTCTCTAACCTTCTCTTGCCTTCATAATCATCTGAAGGAAGTTTTGCTAATTCGACATTGAATTGCTTTAACTTCTCGTCTTTTCTCTGATTTAAAATAGAAAAGTCGCTTTCGCTTGCCCCACCGCCATTTAAGACTTCCATTGCCACATCAAGAAAATCCGGTTGATTCTCCAATATATGTGCATACACCCTGTGAAAATGCGGCGGTTCCTTATCTATAACAGGTATTACAGAATATATTGATGCACCTTTATCAAGAGAACAACTTTCCAACAACTTTGCGGCCAAAACAACATGTGTGCCCCAGTCCATAAGATATCCTTCAAATTTTACAAATAAATTTTCAAGCCATTTATTATTGAAATTTGCAAATTATACTATTTTTTTGCTAAAGTTAAACAAATTATACATAGCTATTATTTATTCTTATGACATTTTTTACAAGTTCCGTAGAAAGAAATGTGATAACTAGAGGGTGTAAATTCATTGAGTATTCCTCTTGGCAATTTTGGTCTTATGTGTTCTTCCTCAATGTCAGAGATTTTATTACACATTAAACATATAATGTGATGGTGGGTATTTGTATTCGGATCATAGTGTTTTCTTTCCTCATCTATAGTAATCTTTAAGATTTCTCCCATCTTTTCTAAAATATCCAATGTCTTATAAACGGTCGTAAAAGAAACGGTGGGATAAATCTTTTTTATTTTACTGAAGATGTCTTCTGCAGAAGGATGTTGCAAATTACTCTCAAGAATCCTAAATATTCCCAGACGTTGCGGAGTAATCTTAAGTTTTTTACTTCTGAATCTTTCCACTAAATTATCTACTGTATTCATCTTATTACCTTAAAATTTTATAAAATTATTCTAAAAATATTATTAAACAATAATGGTTACAGTTTGTCAACACTAAAACACTTTAACTATTACGGTAATTTACAATGGTTTGACAAGATAGATACTTCTTATGATAGTGGAATCGACGGATTTAGTTTTTTTATTATTATTTTTATCTTCTGAAGAATTATCTTATATGGATACTATTTTTACTCTTGACTATTATCTCTATAGGTGACCTATATTTATTTTTTCAACTGTGATTTTTATGTCATCTCCGATTATTAAACTTTCGCCTAACCGTCAATTCATTTTTCGAGTATAGCTATCTTAAATTGCCACATCACCTTGTTCACCTGTACGGATCCTGTATACATTTGAAATCTCAGAAACAAATATTTTCCCGTCTCCAATACTTCCTGTCAAGTGCGAGTTTGCAACATCTGATGGCATCTACGGCAACTCCAGCGCTATTGGGTGAATCCTCAACAGACAATCTGACTTCTAGATTCACAGGAACATTACCAAACATTCTGCATAAAATCTTGTCGCATCTTCTGAACCAACTGGTAAGTAATTCAACAATATATTTGTATTGCTATTTCTTAATTCTTTAACTATATCACAAGGCTCTTTGTGAGAATTGTATCAAAAATACGCAAATTCTTCAAATAGCATTTATTCTCTTTTTATCGTACTAAATTGACTGATTGGCGCCAAGAATTTCGTCAATCCTGGCACGTATCTCCTCTTGGTCAAAAGGAGTTATTATAGTCGCTATATTGTCCATACGTCTGCGAAGTTCATAGAATTGACTCATCTTGTGCCTGCCTATAACCAGCAGGATTGGAGCCGTCGCTCCTTCAGGATCTTTGCGAAGTTGCTCGCAAATTTCAATTATATCCTTCGGTTCCTCCTAGGCATAGACCAGCATTAGGTTGGATGATTTTGGTATGGAAGCGACAATACCAGATTTCTCCTCATTCAGGGGAATGACCTCATATTTCCAATTCATAAGGCATTTTTCAATGTGGATATTTTCTTTACGGGTTGCGCCCACAACAAGTATCATGGGATTAGTATTCATTTATCCTATGCACCATTTTTGTTGATTTTCAAGGGGTCACTACATAAATATGATTAAGTATTATATCTGACAAAGTACGTTTTTGTAAAAAGTATCAAAGAATTGGAATCAGGTGATTTTGTATCCATAAAGTGTAAAGGGCTTAAAGGCGAGTACGAGGCCGTTAAAGTAAGAAAATTAAAGAAATCCAAAAAGTAGGATAAGTACTATTCCTTATTTGTTGCTCTATCTATTACCCAGTCTGGAACTTTAGGGCCTGTGGATGAGTCAGTCTTTGTAAATATTCCTTTGCCTTCATAATCAATAAAAAAGAAATCTAATTGATCTTTCATGTCCTTATCATAGACTACAGCAAATTCTAATTTTTCTTCCTTAACATTAAATGAATAAATCCCAATTATTTCCCCATTTACTAGATACCATTCAAGTTTAGTTTCTTTCCCAGACAATTTATCTGAACAGTCTACCCATTCTACTCTAGGATTGAGATTAAGTCCTTTAACATTTGGAACACCCCATTCCTTTAGAGTCTTTGATTCAGCATTCGATTCTGCATTAACGACTTTTGCTAATCCAATGTATCCTACAAATCCAATACCTGCAACCAGTGCTATAATCTTTTTATTAAGTGTCATTCTAATGTTCATTGTGTAACTAACCATAGGAAATAATGTAGTTCAGACTGTAGCCAACTCAACGTTCACAATCCTCGGCAGACTCAAGGAGTTCTGGCATGTATCTTTTCACCTGCTCAAGCAGCTCCCTATCAGAGACGCTCGTAATACGCCCATTTGCAAACTCAGACTCAACCCATTTCGTAATTTTGTTAACTCCCGAATGGTTTTTATGAATCTTTTTATTATCATCCAACCCAAAGTAGGAATTTACCCAGTACGCTATCCCTGCACGTCCGGATTTATCTTTTATACCAATCTTAACCGGCCTGTTTAACAGTTTTTCGGTATTGAAGATATTATAAATTTCTTCATCTTTCGCTATACCATCCGCATGTATGCCCGCACGGGTCACATTAAAATCAGAGCCCACAAACGGATAATTCGGCGGAATCTTTATCCCTATTTGTTTTACAGTATAAGGGGGCATCGATTGTTGACCATCCCGAAATGTGGTATCCGTAATCCAGATTTGATCCGGTGGCTGCATGGGGACCCTTCTATGGTTGAAAGGTATCTTTGGTATTTTATTATAGTCAAAAATTTCCCTGTACAATTTAGGTTCTTTAACGTCATGAAGATCATAAGTATAATGAAGTTGTTCCAGAGTGTTCGTTTTTTTATTAAAAGTTAACATACCTTTAACCTCCTAGGTCAAAAAACAAATATAATGGTTATATATCAACATTCCTATCAATATTACCGTTTGCTAACGCCTTTTGAAGTATTTGTATTGAGTGGATAGTTTTTATTTTAGGATTCTTACCTGCCAATCCATCGGCTATCTGCATTACGCATCCCGGGCAATTTGTAGCAACTGTATCTGCCCCGCTCCTTTCAATCGAGGCCACCTTCCCCTCAAGCATCTTTAAGGTAAGATCATAATGAATTATGGTAAAAATCCCGCCACCACCACAGCACGAACCTGCCATATCCATCTCAACAAAATTAGAAGATTTCTTCAAGACATTTCTTGGCTCATCAGATATGCCGCGCACCCATAAAAGATGGCAGGGGTCATGATAGGTTACTCTTTCTTCAACAGGCTTCGTTTCGTATTCTTCACCACAATATTTATAAATAAATTCTGAGATATCATAGATTTTATCCGACATTGGTTTCCATGAGGGACCCAGCATACGAAGGTAATCCATTTTAATAGTCTTGGTGCAAGTGGCACAGGCGCTTACTATTTCATCGAGATTGTGTGATTCAAACACTTCTCTATTTACGTCTGCCAGTTTTTTACTAGATTTGTAATCACCCATTGAAGATGAAGGCGTTCCACAACACAATTGACCCTGTGGCACAATCACCTCTATATTCATCCTGTTAAGCACATCAACTACTGCTTCTGCTATATCCACATAAATGTAATTAATTAAGCATCCTGTGAACAGACCTACCCGCATTCTTGGATTTTTCAATTTTTTTGTGCTACGAAATTTTTGCAATGCAGTTTTCTTCGATAAAGTAGGTATCCACCTTTTGCCCATAAACAAGAGTGGAAGATGACGCATCTGTCCCCTTTTCTTCATAGGTATGAATTTCTGAATTTTAGAGCTTACTTTCAGGAGTGTATCAAAAAGTATCCTTCTAGGTAATATATATCTGAAGATTATCTTTGGTAACAAAGGAATACCCATATTTTCAGCTACTCCACGAAGCAAGGCCGAAATGATTATCTCATAATCCACCCCCGATGGACAAACCGTTCGACACCTCATACACTTTTTGCAGGAATATACATAGTCACGCAGCTTGTCAGTGTAAACTATCTGTTTATCTCTAAGGGCCTCGGCAAGGCTGATGCGTCCACGAGAAACCATTGACTCATCACCAGTTTCTAAAAAAACCGGGCAAACGGTATGGCACTTACCACATTTTGAACATTTACTTACTTCTGTTTTCCAATCATTACTCATTATCAAAACTTTGTTGTACGAGTTCAAAATTTTGTTGTACGGGTTCAAAATTTTGTTGTACGGGTTCAAAATTTTGTTGTACGGGTTCAAAATTTTGAACCCCTACTCCTTCCTTTATTACTTTAGGCAGTTTAGGCACTTTAAACCTTCAAACTTGGTTGCCTGCCCGACGGCAGCGGGCGGCTATGCCGCGCTATGCTACAAACATCTTACCAGGATTCATAATTCCTTTAGGATCAAAAAAATTCTTAAATCTTTTCATAATCTCAAACTCCT
>MAYW01000211.1 GCA_001723765.1 Candidatus Scalindua rubra | reverse complement strand
TTTGTCATATGTCGCATATTTTCTCGTGGTTGTACCCTCACGCTGTTCTACCTCACGGTAGTGCTTGAAAAAGGAGATATTATTTGCAGTTGTTTCGATGCGAAGTATGAGTCCATGTTTATCGTACATCTTAATAGCTACTGGTCCCCTGTCTGCCGACAGGCAGGCATATGATGTTTGATGCGAGAACCTTCAATGCGAATATTAAAATTATTGCCCATCTCATCTTGATAGAGGTTATGAAGTTTTCTTCCAAGAAAGGTGGCAATGTTTTCGGGCTTAACCGTATGAATAGCCGTACGCACGAGATTGTCGTAAATAGCTTCCAGATCGCTCTGCTTTTTAAAGACAATATCAGTCGCATATTCAGCCTGCATAATCGACCAATGATAGGAAAGATTAAATTGCTCATAGACAGGACAAAGTAGTTTGGCATAAGAATCTATGATACGATGAATTGTTTTGACTCTAAATCCATCAGCAAGCCCTTGGGCCGTATCGAAGTCTTCGATGAAGACAAATCCATTATCAATAAGGTTATATCCGATACCGTGCTTTGTTAATTTTGAAGCGAGCCATGAATGACAATACGGTCATAACAGGAGATAACGCCTTGAATTTTCTTATTGTATCTTTCTGTTAATAATTGCATGACAGACATCCTTATAATGAATAGGTATTTTAATAACGGTAAAGGGAATTTATCTTTCTCATTACTTTTTACAAAAACCACATCATTATAAGAGTTTTTTTTAAGTTAACAACCAAGTTGAGCTAAAATCAAATTGCCTTATTTTATAATTTAGCTATTCTCTATATTTAAGGGAAAGCCTGCCCTGGTGCGATCCGCCCTGCGGTCTGGGCCAGGGTTTGAAAACCGTAGGTTTTCATTTGACAACCTGGCAGAGCCAGAACATACGTGAGATAATTTATACCTTTTTGGTTCTGGCTCTGCCAGGTTGGGTTTTGATGTTAAAAAAAGCCTTAAAAACGCCATTTTTGCGTAATTTTTGAATTACTTTTATGGAGTTGGCACTGTAAGCTATTACATCACAATAGGTTAAAACATTGAACAGGCTCAAATAGTGAATTTTATTCTTTGTATGTTTCGCATAAATTGATTATTCTTTTGATTTTTATTTAAGCAGATTTGTTCTGTACGGTAGTATGATAAGTTGGTTTATAAGCTACAGTCTTATGAAAAAAGGATATTATGATTTGAGAAAGGCTATATCTGGTAAGAAAGTTCATGTATTTACCAGCTACGCACAGAACCACGGACTCACCTGTGGGTGAATACGTTGCGGGTCTCCGCCATAGTTCCATGCCACAGAACGAAAGCGGAATATGCTTCGGCGCCGTGCCTGCCAAAGTCTTGTACGGTGGGCAGGGGTTTCGCCCACAAGGCTCAACATCCTTGTAATCATAAACCTGAATTATGTTAACTTATCTACATCACTCTATGTGGTATTGTTTATAAGTTGGTAGTACGGGATGAAATGCAATAATAAAACTACACATCATTAAAGTCAAGGGAAAAGAGGGGAGTAGCAAGATGTAGTTTGGGGTGGGTATAGAATGATAGTACTCATTATGGTTTTACAAAAAGACTGTAAGAAGCACACCTGCAGCAACTGCAAAGCCAATTACGCCCGCAACAAGTAGTACATAAACTGGCTGAAGAATTCGATACTATCTTAGTACCATTGGATAAAATATTTCAAGATTCCTGTTCATTAAAGACTCCAGGACATTGGGCGCCTGATGGTGTACATCCATCACCTGAAGGTCACGCCTTAATTGCTAAATTATGGATAAAGTACGCAAAAAATAAGTTCGTGGCAAAATCTTAAAATCTGTTGAAATTTTGCCTTATTTTGTTTTAAAATATAATAAGGTTTAAAAAGCGATTTCCTTTAGACCAGTATTAAAAACCTCGGAATGGGGCCAAGCATGTCAAATCAAATGGGAATAAAGGGATATGATTTTGTAGAGTTCTATGTAGGCTCTGCAAAAATGGTTGCATTTTGGTATGCGAAAGCCATGGGATTCGAAATCAAAGGCTATGCAGGCACCGAGACAGGTAGCCGCGACCGCATGTCCTACTACCTTACGCAAAATCAAATTGGTTGTTACCTCAGGGCTTCAGCCCGATACTTATGATATTGTTTCCTTTGTGACCCGCCATGGTGATGGTGTTAAACGATGGGCATACGCCGTGGATGATGTTGAAGGCGCCTTTGAACTGGCAGTTCGACGAGGAGCAATTCCAATTCAGAAACCCGAGCAACAAAAAGATGACAATGGTTTCGTAGTAGATGCTGCAATTCGAATTTATGATGATTCGGAAATCGTTTTTATAAATTACGACAATTACAAAGGAATCTTTCGGCCTGGTTTCTCAGAACCCGTTTAAAACATCGAATTGAATAGAGAAGGAACAGGGTTGGTAGCTATTGACCACATCGTTGGAAATGTTAGGCCGAATGAGATGAACCTTTGGGCCAACTACTTTATAAAAGCTATGGACTTTGAACAATTTATTGAGTTTGGACCAGGGGATATATCAACGAAGTATTCTGGATTGTTATCCAGGGTTGTTCGTACGAAAGATCAACGAATTAAAAATCCTATTAATGAACCGTATAAAGGACTAAAGAAGTCCCAAATTCAAGAGTATCTTGAGGAGTATCACGGATCTGGCGTTCAACACATTGCAATTGCTTGTGATGATATTATTTCATCAGTTCGAGCCTTGAGAAAAAACGGAATGGAATTCCTTTCGGTTCCAGATACATACTACGAACTATTAAAGGAGAAAAATGTAAATATCTCACAAGACCTAGAAGATCTAAGGGAACTAGGCATTCTTTGCGATGTTGAAGACATAGCAGGAGTAGGGTATTTGTTACAGCTTTTTACCAAGCCCATTGGAGACCGTCCTTCCTTTTTTTATGAATTCATCCAACGATGTGAAGGGAGCCAGGGTTTTGGTCATGGAAACTTCATGTCGCTTTTTGAATCGATTGAAAGAGAACAGGAACGACGTGGAAATCTTTAAGACAATAAAGGAGGTAGTGAATGCCTTTCTATCATAAATTGGGTCAGATTCCTTCGAAACGCCACATTACATTCTATAAGAAGGATGGTAAGTCTCTTTATCGAGAGGAGCTCTTTGGTACCAGGGGTTTTTCAGGAATTTATTCCAACAAATACCATATCTATATGCCATCGGGGGCAAAATCCGTTCGCGAAGTTACCGGGCCACATAGCGAAAAATGGCCTGAATCTCCACTTCAATGGTATCTGTTTCACACAGATCGAAAACAGATGCCCGGCGATTACGTCAGATCTCGTATGTTATATCTATTTAACGCTCATTGCGCAATTTCAACCTCAACGCCAGACCAGAAATGCGACATCTTTTATAAGAATGCATACGCTCACGAACTGATATTTGTTCATAGAGGGAAGGGATCTCTTTATTCAGAATTTGGGAAGCTAACATTCAGCCACGGAGACTATCTGATTATGCCCAAAGGGGTGATGTATCGAATGGATTTTGATGAATATGAGAACAATAAGCTTTTCATACTGGAATCAGACACGCCATTTGATATTCCAAATCACTTCCGAAATGAATATGGACAGTTGTTGGAGGATGCTCCTTATTGTGAACGTGATTTTAGACCTCCTGAGTTTGTCGAGCCGATTGATCAACTCGGTGAATACAATGTGTGGATCAAAGCAGGGGAACGCATGTTTGAACATGTTTGGGATCACCATCCTTTTGATGTAGTGGGCTGGGATGGTTTTGAATATCCATTTGCATTCGATATAAAGGAGTATGCTCCGAAGGTGGGAAAGATTCATTTGCCTCCACCTGTGCATCTTGTATTTACGACAATTCATTTTGTTGTATGTAATTTTGTCCCCCGTTTGTTCGACTTTCATCCACAGGCAATTCCAGCGCCTTATTTTCACTCCAATGTAGATTCTGATGAGGTTATCTATTACGTTGAGGGAAGATTTATGTCTCGTAAAGGGATTGAAGAGGGTTCGATCACTCTTCATCCAACCGGAATACCCCACGGACCACAGCCTGGAAAGACAGAAGAATCCATCGGGGCAAAGAAAACAGATGAATATGCCGTGATGGTTGATACATTTTCTCCTCTTTCTTTGACAAAAAACGTTCAAGAAACAATGGACGATAGATATTCCCAGTCCTGGTTGGATGCTTCAAAATGATGGTGAAAATTCCCGAACATATTAAACGCCTTCTACCATACTGTCCGGGAATGCTCATTGAGATCTCGCAGGTAAGAAAAAACTTTCAAAGATTGTAAGGCTCGCTTTCAACGAAAACCCTAGAGGTCCGTCCTCGATGTCTACTGACGCATTTCATTTTAGATGTCATAAAAGAAGTATGGATAGAATTAAGACCTAAATAGGAGGATGTAATGAAGTTTGTATCATTTTTGAATATGCTGAATGAAGAGCGTTTGGGGTTTGTGTCCGACCAAAAGGTTTACGATCTCCGGGATGCTGTGAAAGCAATGAAGATGACGATACCATCAACCATGCATGACTTCTTGAAGGATAGCGAATCGAACTTGATCTTGGCGCGAAGAATCGAAAAAGCAGTTCAAGAAAAAGAGGTATCAGTTGAGTCATCTGTTGTAAAAAAGATGTTAGCTCCGATTTCTCATCCGAATTCCTGTCGAGATGCGTATGCGTTTCGAAATCATGTTGAGGCGATGAGACGAAATCGTGGCGTAGAGATGATTCCAGAGTTTGATCAGTTTCCAGTGTTTTATTTTACAAACCATAATACTATTGTTGGCGAAGGAGATGTCCCGGTTCATGAAGATCATTTACACCAATTGGATTTTGAGCTTGAAGCAGCAATCGTGATTGGTAAAACCGGTAAAAATGTGGAAGCCAAAGATGCAGACAAATATATTTTTGGATATGCCATCATGAACGATTTCTCTGCAAGACTTTTGCAGATGGAAGAAATGAAGTTGAATCTTGGACCTGCAAAAGGGAAAGATTTTGCTACGGCAATTGGCCCTTGGCTTGTGACTCCAGACGAATTGGAAAACTATCGAATACAGAGTGAGAAAGGGAATCGATACGATCTTCAAATGATTGCAAGGCATAATGGTAAGCTAATTTCTGACGGAAACATGAAGAGCATGGATTGGACATTTGAGGAAATTCTTGAAAGGGTGTCTTACGGTACGGAAATTTATCCTGGAGATGTGGTTGGTTCAGGTACCGTTGGGACTGGATGCTACGCAGAGCTTAATGGAACTGCAGTGCTTAAGGCAAAGGAACATGGTGATAGTTTTACACCGAGCTGGTTAGAAGATGGGGACGTAATAGAGCTTGAAATTACGGGTCTGGGTTGTTTGAGAAACACAATTGTGAAAATGGAAGCCCCATATTCTATTCTGGCAAAAAAGAAAAACATTTAGGGGGTAGTTGATATACGATTAAGGGGGTATACCCTAATATTGTTCGGCACGAAAACTGCATGTGCACAAAATGCCATTATTTAAGTAATTTCAGTAGGATTTTAAGATGTCATTCTGAGCTAAAGCAAAGAATCTCGATGTTATGCACAGATTCTTCGGTCGTAAACTTCCTCAGAATGACAAATTCCGGCATTTTGTACATATTGCAAAAATCGTGCCGAACAGTATAGGGTATACGCCATTTCAATTAATGTAAGGTTAAAAAGGAAGTTTATGACACAAAGCTTAAGGGCATTAATGGAAAAAGCAATTGATTACGCAGGGCTTTTCCCGCCTGCTAATCTGCCTATGGAAAAAGCTGTTGCAGACTACAATGGATACCGTGAATGCCCAAACTCCTGGATGCTTTCTCGTTTTATCTGTCCCACAACAAGATTAAGTGAATTTGAAGAGACCTATGCAGGACTATTGAAAAAAAGAGAACCATATCTGATTTCCACCCTGGGTAGAAAAGCTGACGAACCTGACCTTTTTCTGGAATATGTTCAAAAAGATGTTGAAGCAATTAATAGATTTGTAGAATGTAATGTAGAAAAAGTGGTTGTTGATGCTTTTGAACTCTGCTTACCTCCCGGTCTCGCTTCTCAACCTGAAAAATTAGAAAAAGGCCTTGATTCTGTAAGTAAAATAAAAATTCATCATGCAACTTCGCCCAGTCGTGTTACAGTTTATTATGAAGTGACTTTGAGCCTGTCCTGGCAAGAGGACATAGACTCGATTATTCGTGCTATTGCCAGACAAAACCGTTCTTCCATAACACAATCTACATCTGATAAGACCTCAATAGTGGGATTTAAATTTCGTTGCGGTGGAATTAAAGCTGAACAGTTTCCTTCAGTCGAGCAGGTGGTTTGTTGTGTTAAATCATGCATTAATGAAAGGGTTCGTTTAACAGGGATTTTTATGCATATAAAAAACCCTCTAAGAGCTACTCGAAGTCAAACACCAGGGTTCTATTTTCCCACCATGGTATTTTGATTTCTTCCAAAGAATTAACCCATTCCATTATTACAGGATTATAGTTTTTAAGCCAAGTTTTACCTTTATTATGTCCCCTTTAATGCTAATAGTGGTTTTTATATCTATAAAGTTTCTCGATATTGTTTTAGGAGTGGCATTTTTAAACCATTTGGTCTTCTGAGCTAATATTTT
>MAYW01000210.1 GCA_001723765.1 Candidatus Scalindua rubra | reverse complement strand
ATTACGCATAACCGCACCGCCACCCAAATGGGTCTCAATGTAGACCTCATGGGGCGGCATGAGATTAATCAACCTCTGATATACACCCCCTTTTCCGCCTGGATAGTTCATTTAAAAATAGTATCCCTCAGGTCGGCGATAAAGTCAAGAAAAATATTTGCAATTTATTGCTAAAAAGAATAAATTCTATTGATGTAGAATTTGAAAAGGAAGTGTTTTGTGAATTTAAGGAAATGGTGATTCTGATGATGAAGTTTCAGAAGTATATCAATCTCCCACAAGATATTGGGCAGATACCAATTCAGCTTCTAACTCTTTACAAGTTAGGGGTTTAGGTGGGCCAAACAAATGGTTATAAAGATATAGAAGGTTATGCACAATGCCGTGAAAATTTTGAAGAATAATAAAAAAGGTTGACAAATATAAGTTTTTTTTTTAGAATTGCTGTTCACCTAATGAACAGACACTTAATTTTTTATCTATAATGCTTATGAAGATTGTTAAGCTAAAGCAAAAGAAATACATAAGCATCCTGTTCAACATCAATTTAATTAATTTTGTTAAAACTTAAAGTCAGTAAAAATTTTTTTAGAATGAATGTTCATTGTATGAACAAATAAATAGAGGTAATTTGCTAAAAAAGAATTTATTAGTTGCTATATTTTATAAGAAGTGAGAATAAAGAAGCTATTACAGATATATTTTGTTTTGCGTAGCCCGTCCGAACGGCTAAGCCGGGCGGGCAAAACGCATAAATTAGCAACGAGGAGCTAATTTAAAATGAAAGAAAATTTTGACAATTCGGATGTTAGAGAATTAGAAATTTTAGAAAAGATAGAAAATAATGGGCATCTAACACAGAGAGATTTATCTAAAGAGGTTGGTATCGCATTAGGATTGGTAAACCATCTTTTGAAGAAGATGGTTAGAAAGGGCTGGATTAAGATAAAGAATATAGATGCCAAGAAAATAAGGTATTTAATTACTCCGGAAGGCGCTAAAGAGAAATCAAGATTATTGTACAGAAGAGTAGAAAGTACAATCCATTTTTATTTAGAAGCGAAAAAGGTAATCAAAGATAAGGTAATACATCTTGAAAATGAAGGTATAAAGAATGTTTCGATATACGGAGTAAATCATATAGCAGAGGTTTTATATATAGTGCTAAAAGAACTTGGGTTAAAACTGGATTATGTAATTGATGATGATAGAAAAGGAGATGAATGGTTTGGTTATACTATCATAGGGATGGATGAGTTTGTTAAGTTTAACACAAGCATTTTAATCCTTGCTTCTTTTAACAAAGAGGAAATAGATGCCTTTAGAAAAGAACGAGAAAAAGTGAAGGTTGTTGCGCTTAGGGAATAAAGAATAGTCGGTGTGTTAGTATAAGTGATTGTATGTATGGATGTTATACGTATTTTTGCGTGTAACTGAGAGGGAGTTGGTCTGCACAATAGGAGCTTAATAAATTTTTTTGACCAATTAAGCTGAGCATAGCTCATGTCAAAAGAAAATTTCTCCTGTGCACATGAAAGTGCTAAAGGGCGATTTAGATTAAAAAAGGAGGTTGTTTTTTATGGGTCTTGTTGTAAAAAAACAAAGAAGCACCCTTATATTTCTAAGGTTAAGGAAGTTTGTGGAAATAGAAGCATAGTGGTATTATTGTTTCCAGGCAACTTCCAATAGGAGTAATCGTCAGGGCATTGTTGAGATTACTTTCAAGTGTAAATTATTTTAAAAGTTAAAATGATATCGAATAGCATTAAAGAAAAACTTTTACAGTTATTTAGTAAATACAATGGCAATGTATTGTTTGTCTACCTTTTCGGTACAGCAGCTCAAGGTAATATGTCCCCATTGAGTGACGTGGATTTAGCCGTTTTTCTTTCCAGGCAAGATGACAAATCATATTATGAAATTAAATGTTCCCTTTATGCAGACTGTTGCCGGGTTTTAAAAAGGGATGACATAGATGTGGTTGTGCTTAATACCACAAAAAACATAGTGCTGCTTGATGAAATAATAAGAGGTGGTATAGTTCTGGTTGATAGGGATATAGAGCTAAGAGAGGCGTATGAGCAAAGAATTTTGCACCAGGCTATGGACTTTAAAGAACAGAGAATTGTTTTTTTAGGTGTCTAATGGAGAGAATTCTTCAAAAGATCGGAAGAATAAAAGAGCATCTTTCCATGATTAGATCCATCAAGGGTGATTGTCTGAAACGATTTACAACCGATCCTATTTACCGTGGTGCATTACTTCATTATTTGTACCTATTGGCAGATAGTTGCATAGTTCTGGCTGAGCTAGTTATCAAATATAAAAGCCTAAGAATCCCACAGTCATATTCAGAGGTATTTGATATACTTGGAGAAAATAAGATATTGGATCCATCTTTTGCTTATAAATTTGCTAAAATTACCGGCTTCAGAAATCTTCTGGCGCACGATTACGAAAAAATAGAAGCGGAATTTATCTGTAAAGACATAATCATTAAGCTTGATGAAGTAGACTTATTTATTAGACAAATAGAGGATCATTTATAGTTTATGTTTTTTACAGAGTCTTGATATTGATATTTTTGCCGATGAAAGATTTTAATGTGTAATGATAATAAAGTTTATCTTGTTTCCAATGAGAAAAGTTTACCGAGATTTTGTTGGGTTAAAACAAATGCCTATAAATTCTAACAAAGCTGAGCTTAGCTCATGTCAAATAAAAATTTCTCCTGAACACATGAAAGTTCTAAAAGACGATTTAGATTCAAAAGATGATCGGGCACTTAAGGAGATTGTTGCTTTTCTTATTGTTTTTGGAGAGCCTCTCTACAAAAGCTTAGAAAAGGAATATAAAAGTCAAAATACCGATATCTTATTACAATGCTGGAAAGTAGCCTGTGAGATAGGCGGAGCCTTCAGTGAGAAACTTAAGGCCTTTGGGTGTGGAGGTTTTCAATCAAACTGTCTTACATGGAATCATTTGATTTTTAAATATAAAGAAGGGAGAGTAAGAAGTTATATAAATCTTGTAGATTCTTTGCTGGTTGCATATGGAATTTAAAGACAAAGGGGACATTGAACTTTTCTTTAAAAGACTCTCCGAATTTGTTACGGAAGACATAGATATTTATCTTCTTGGAGGCTGTGCATTGATTATATTAGGTGCGTCAAGGGCAACTCAGGATATAGACTTTGAAATCAGGGGAGCAAGTGATGAAACAATAGAAAATATTCAAAAATTTTGTAATGAGGAAAATATTCCTATAAATTATTCAGAGGATGCGGGCAAGTGGGGGATGATAAGCATAAGTAATAATCGAAAGACAGCACTTCCTTACGGCAATTTTGGGAGAATTACAGTTAAAATTCTAGATCCGTTTGATATGAGTATAGGGAAAATTGAAAGATTTACTGATATTGATATTCAGGATGTCATATTTCTTATTAAAAAGTTTTCAATGAAACCAGAGGAGTTGCTTACTGTATGGGCAAAGGCATTGAATAAAAGTACAAAGTCAGAAAAGGGTTTTTTATTTCGTAAGCAAGTAGAATCATTTATTAAAACGTACACCAAAAAACTATGGGGAGTTGATGCGGAGGGCCTCTTAAGACTTTGGAATTCACTCCTTCAAAGGAAATTGAAGTAAAATCTCGAATATTGTTATATTTGAGAGAGATAGGGAAGTGCATAGGTCCTTCAGGGCTTTCAGACTTATCCAATGTCTTGATTTCCAATTTCTTGAAAATCGCATGCAAAGAGGGATGATTGTGGCTATGAAGAGGAGAGTGTCATTGGTAAATAATCAGACTATTAAATACGGTTCCTACGTAAAAGAGGCTATTGAAGAAAAAAGAAATAAACGTGAATCACTGAGGAAGAAGATGTTGTCGAATATCTTTGACGCCTTGGACAGACTCTATGAAAAAGTGAGGTTTGACGAAGCATTTCTCTTTGGTTCCATCACTAAACCCTATACCTTTAATGAAACTTCAGATATTGATATCGGGTTTTTAAATCTTGCTGATGAAGACTTTTTCTTTACCATCTCATTCTTATCCGAGAAACTTGGCAGAGACGTAGATGTATTTCAATTAGAATCAGCAAAAAACTTAAGAAAAAAAAGTACTTAAGGAGGCCATAAGTTGGACAAAAAACAACTAAGTATTTTAACTGCCGAAATAAATTATCAAATTTTGGAGATTGATAAAATTATCAGCAAGATTGACGAGAGGAAGAGGGATTTCACTCATGAATCCAGGTCTTTAGAGAGCCTCGCATATCAATTTCATAATCTGTACTGTGCTTTTGAAGATCTGTTTAAGATGGTAGCAAAATTTTTTGAAAATGTTATTGAAGATGAAAGAAGGTATCATATAGAACTTCTTAAGAGAATGATGATAAATATTGAAGGTGTAAGACCTCCTTTGATAAGTAAAGAACTTGCCTCATCGCTGGATGATTTTAGGGCATTTAGACACTTTTTTAGACATGCTTACTCATACGAAATTGACAACAAAAAAATAGGTCTATTGATTGAAAGGTTTGAAATTATAAAGAAAAGATATAAAGAAGACATAAGCAATTTTTTCAAGCTTCTTAAAATAGACTAATAAGCTTTAGCTATAAATATTATTGGAAATGGTTGTAAGATACAAAATATATCAGACGTTAAAGATATTGAATACTTAGTAGCTAAATTTAAAAGCGGTTGAGAGGTCGATCTAAGAGAATGGTTTCCATGGTTGGTTTCAGAAATGTTCTGGTTCATGAATATGAAGATATTAACCTCAATATCGTTAATAATATCTTACGGCATCACCTGAAAGATATTAATGAATATTTACTGGCAATAGTGAATTATTTCAAACTGGATTGAGTAAAAGACTTCTGTCTTTCATGTACCACCGTGATACATGGTTTGAATAGTCTGTTGTATGTATCTTCTTGAATGTCGTTAATAGCTTGAAATACAGAATGTCAATTTTTTGGGACGGCTCCTATAGTTCTTTGTAAATTGGAGAATGACATTTAAAACCAGATCATTATAAGAACTAAAGTATGTGCGAAGATACAGGACTGCTTTCATTAATTTTAGAGAGAGGCGAAAGGGATAATTTTCCCAACTGTTATGGCACAGACAAAGAAGTTAATCTCTATTGAGGAAATCAAGGATAGACTGAAGCCTATTTTTCAGGATAAAGGATTACAGCTTGTTTTACTGTTCGGTTCTGTGGTTTCAGGAGGGTCTCACAGACATAGTGATATTGACATTGCATTTCTATTTGATACAACTGTGGATATTCTGGCACTCACCAATAGGGTTATCAGGCTTCTACACGTTGATAATATTGATGTAGTTGACCTGAGACGCGCAAGTCCACTTCTTAAGTTTTCTGTAGTAAATAAAAGTAAACTCTTATATGAGAGAGAAGAGGGTATCGTCAACACCTTTTATTCCCTTGCGTTCAGGATGTACATTGATACAAAAAAATTGCGTGATGCACAGGCGTTAGCAATTAAACATTTTCTGAGAGAAAAGGATCTGTGATGACTCCCGTAGAAAAAGAAATTATTAGAAGGAAACTTGCCGTTATAGTAGAGAATCTTAAAGCCCTTGAACCAATAAAAGGCATGGACAGAGAGGAATACATTGGAGATGTGTATAAGAGGAAAGCCACCGAGAGACTCTTACAGGAATTGATTGAGGCTGCCATTGATATAAACACCCACATCATCGTCCAGACAGTTAACGCAGTTCCAGATGATTATTATGGGAGTTTTATAAAAGCAGGTGAACTGAAAATAATTCCAGTAGGCCTTGCAGAGAAACTGGCCCCATCTACAGGCCTTAGAAACAGGCTGGTACATGAGTATGATTTAATTGAGCATTCGATGGTTCTTGAGGCAGTTATAATGGCTGAAGAATTATATTCAGAGTATGTAAAAGAGATAGAAGATTATCTTTCGGGTAAAAGTTAAAACAGAGTTAGAGAATGCTACAGACAGATTTTGGTTTTTAGAGAAAAGAATTCAAGAAAACGAAGAAATGCCTGCAAAGCTGACAGCGCTAAGCTCAGCTTTGGATTAGCTCATGTCAAATAAAAAATTCCCCTGTCTTTAAAAGACTCTCTGAATTTGTTACAGAAGATATAGATATTCAGAATGTTAATTTTTCAAATGTTAGAATGTCTTAAAAATTATTTTGAAGGGAGAAAGGATGTAGCTTTTGCCTTTCTTTTTGGATCAGCAATAAGGGGCAGAATTCGTAAAGAAGGTGATATTGATATAGGTGTATATTTTTGGCCTAGAAAAGACATTGAATGGGAAGCATTTGATAAGGTATATTTCGGAGAAGCAAAGATTGGTCTTGAACTGGAAAGGCTCTTAAAGAAGGAAGTTGATCTTATAGTGCTAAATAGGGCGCGTGCTATTCTTGCCGATGAAATCGTAAGAAAGGGAAAACCTATAATACATGACAATCGGCTAAACCAGATATTAGAAAAAATTAAATGATACTCAGTTCAATACAAATTCATACGCCACTCCACTAGGATGGCGAATTTTCAAAGCGTTCAGCTTCGATAATCCTTTTTGTAGCTTTTTCATAAACTGAGGATCTTTTTCATTTTTGTTAATGTAAACTTTTCGGCGATCGGGAAGATGTTCGAATTTCCCGAATAAAAATAAGATGGATTGGATTAAGG
>MAYW01000209.1 GCA_001723765.1 Candidatus Scalindua rubra | reverse complement strand
ATTTATAAACCCAATCTCTTGTCCGATGAAGGGTTCGATGTATCGCTGTTGGATTTTTACCTTCGTTATAGAGTTCAATACATTGTTGGCGAAGTTTAATTTCATCTTGATTTGTTTTGCTTTTTTTCCATTTTATTAACTCCTATCTTTTTAAGATAGTATACTATGTGTCGATGATCTTATGACACAAAAAGTGTCGATACTCTTATGAAACGTGCCATCTAATTATTCAAATTGACAATGTCTTTAGAATCTAATATAAGGATGATAAAATCAATACGTGCATACAAAATACTTGAAGGTGTCAGGGGAGAGAAACCATCTGATATCAATGCGATAGCCAAATGCCTGGAGAGGATATCTCAATTGGTTATTGATTTTGAAGACATTTTAGAATTGGACATAAACCCATTAATAGTTTTCAGCAAAGGTAATGGTTGTAAGGTTGTGACGCAAAGGTCATTTTAAAATAAAAGTATAATTGACATATTAAATTATATCGTAGTAGTTATTATCTGAAATAGTTTGCCACAGAGTTTAAGATATAGTTGTCTGGGAGGATGCCTTTGCGAATATGAAAATGGTAGAGTTTATCTATAATGCGACTGCCATTTTTGGATATTATGGTTGGAGTGGGGAGTCTGTTAAGATAATTGAGAATATATTGAAATTACGATAAAGTAAAATACGAATGAAACAAAACAAAAATGGAATTATAAAGAGGATAAGATTTCATGGTAGAGGTGGTCAGGGTATGAAGACTGCCAGCAGGATTGTTAGTACGGCTTCATTCCTTGAGGGGTTTTTTGTTCAGGATTGCCCTGTATATGGTGCAGAGAGAAGGGGTGCGCCAATAATGGCATTCACGAGATTATCTAAAGAACCAATTCTTGAGAGAGGCATTATAAAAAAGTCCCGACATAAACATAATAGCAGATGAAACATTGTTGAGTGATCAAATTGCAAATGTGTTTCAGGGCACATGGGAAGGAACTATAACAATGGTTAATACTCACTATCCTGCTTCTCATGTCATGGAAACCTATAAAATAACTGGAGAAATCGTTACCCTTGATATAACAGATATAGTACTGAATGTTATAGGAAAACCGATACTCAGCAGTGTGGCAGCGGCTTCTGCATGTAAATTGACTGGAGTAATTACAAAGGAATCTTTAAAAGAAGCTGTATTTAAGGAATTAATGTCTATCGGTCTTAAAAAAGAAGTTATAAAGAAAAATGTTCAAGCAGCACTTGCATGCTTTGACAGAATATCAGAAGTACATCCTGGCTATTTTAAACCCAAAAAAGAAGAAGAGAAAGATGAAATTGTAAAGTTAGGGTATGCTAATCCATGTCTTGGTTCACCAAGTGTCTATGCCGAGGGAAACACAAGATTAAAGAAGACGGGTAATTGGCGTTTATTTAAACCAATCATTGATTATGAGGAATGTTCCCGGTGTCTTGCGTGTTTTGTTCATTGTCCACATAGTTGTATTTCTGTTGATGAATCTGGATACCCGATGATTGATTATGAAAATTGCAAAGGATGTTTTACGTGCCTGGATGAATGTCCAAAAAAGATTATCTCAAGAAAGCGTGAGATAAGAGCATGGTAAAAGAAATGTTAACCGGTAATTATGCGGCAGCATGGGGAGCAAGATTATCAGAGGTAGACTATGTTCCCGCATTTCCTATCACTCCACAGACAGAGATAATTGAGGTTATATCAAAATGGATAAATGATGGGGAGATGAATGCTAAATTTACTAATATGGATTCTGAGCATTCAATGATTACTGCAGCAGGTACC
This sequence comes from Candidatus Scalindua rubra, assembly GCA_001723765.1. Classification (GTDB taxonomy): domain Bacteria; phylum Planctomycetota; class Brocadiia; order Brocadiales; family Scalinduaceae; genus Scalindua_B; species Scalindua_B rubra. The sequence continues at coordinate 4,965 of MAYW01000209.1, read as the reverse complement.
GCAGCCGCTACTGGAGCGAGGGTGTTTTCTGCAACGTCCAGTCAAGGGTTATTATACGGCTATGAAATGCTATACAGTATAACAGGATGGCGTGTACCCCTGGTTTTTATTAATGTATCAAGAGGTTTATCAGCGCCCATCACACTCGAACCGGATCACAATGATGTACTTTCCACCAGAGATTCGGGCTTAATACAGATACATGCAGAAACTTGCCAGGAGATTCTGGATAGCATCTTAATGGCATATAGGATTGCTGAAGATGAAAGGGTGCTTTTACCAGTACTGATTAATATGGATGGATTTTATCTTTCATTTACGAGAGAACCAGTCGAGATACCCGGTAAGGATGAGGTAAGTAAATTTCTATCTGAATACAATCCGAAACATGCATATTTTAAGGCATCAAAACCAATGGCACAAGGCGTAGCCGTCTTGGGCGGAAGTATCTATTCATATTTTAAGTATCAGATGCATTTGGCAGCATTAAATGCAATAACCGTTCATAATGAGGTTGCAAGTGATTTTAAAAGAATATTTGGTAGGTCGTATTCTGCAATTGAGGCATTTAAGATTGATGATGCAGACTGTATTATAATAATGAGTAACTCTTTCACCATTAAAGGTAAAGCGGCAATAAACAAGTTTAGAGAAAAGGGCTTAAAAGTAGGTCTCCTGAGGTTAAGGCTTATCAGACCTTTTCCTTTAACCGAATTAAGGACGCTCTTAAATGGCAAGAAGGCTGTGGCCGTGATAGACCAGAATATCAGTCCTGGTTCTGGTGGAATCCTTTTTAATGACGTTTCTTCTGCGCTTTATCATGAACCTAAACGGCCAGAGGTAATATTATCTTTTATCGGTGGATTGGGGGGCAAGGATATTAGCCATGCTGAGTTTAGCTATATAATAGAAGAGATGAAGAAAAGTGTAGAGACGGGTGTTGTCCCTGAAACGCAACTTCTGTATACAAAACACGATTTAGAACAAATAAATAAATTTCTTAACATAGCAGAGAAAACATCGAGGAAAACGAAAAGTCCCAAACCTGTTTATGTTTCTCAAGAATAAATCCCCCATATCCCCCTTTAGAAAAGGGGGAATTAAGGGGGATTTAGGAAACTTTATGAATTGGAAAATTAGGTGGATTGAAGAATTGAGGTATTAAAATTCCTTAATCTTTCATTGTTGACTTTATCCTGAAAATATTATGACTACGAAGAATGCTATTTACAAAAAATTCAAGGATATTTCACAAGACGAATATATTGCTCCTGGAACGGCATTGTGTGCAGGCTGTGGTGGGCTGTTAGCCTTAAGGTTGGCACATAAAGTTTTGGGAAAAAATGTAGTTATTGTAAATGCGGCGGGCTGCTTCACATTACTTTCAGTTTATCCTTATACACCATTTCATTCGTCATGGATGTATACAGCAATGGCATGTGCACCGGCAGGTGCACAGGGAATAAGAGATGCTCTTGATATACTTATCAAGAAAGGAAAAATAGAAAGAGAAGATGACTTGAAGGTAGTAGTTCTTACGGGTGATGGTACAGCAAATGATATGGGGCTACAGTCAACATCAGCAGCAATATATAGGGGATTGGATTTTTATTATTTTTGTTATGATAATGAAGCCTACTCCAATACTGGTTTCCAGATGTCAAGTGCTACTCCATATGGTTCAAAGACAAATACGTCACTTCCAGCGAGGATAAATCCGGAGGGAACTATTCAGAAGAAGAAAGATTTGTTTGAGATATGGAGAGCACATAAGCCACCTTATCTGGCAACAATTTCTCCATCAGATCCTATTGACCTATCTAATAAGTTCGAAAAGGCATTAAAGTTTGAAGGGCCGAAACTCTTTATTACGTTTTCCCCTTGTCCTCCTGGATGGTCCTTTGGCGCCTCAAAGTCAGTAAATGTTGCAAAACTTGCGGTACAAACAGGTATCTGGCCATTAAAGGAAGCTATTTATGGGGAGGTTAAACATACCGTTATTCTAAAATTTAAACCGGTTGAAGAATATCTTAAGACACAGAATAGATATGATCACCTTTTTAATCCTGTTAAGCAAGTTGATGTCATAAACATTATTCAAAAGGATATTGATAATTATTGGAAACGTTATTTAGTCTAAGTCGACAATTTCTTGCTTTTTTTAACTGGAAATTGTCACCTGAGAGACTAATTAAGAAGGAATTATTAAATGCTACAAAAACATATAAGATATTGTACAAAAAAGGTGTTAGATGCGATAAACATCGGGACTATGGAACTGGTAAATATGAGGCGTAATGTATTTACAACAGAGTTTTTGCTTTTAGGATTATTGGTTCAGAATGATTCATCTATTATAGCAATTATTGAACAACTTAAGCTAGATACAGAAGGGATAAAGAAACGTCTTATGGATGGAATTTTTGCATCTATAGATAGTCAAGCATCAAACATTCCATCGACAGGTAATATTCAATTAGTAATATCGAGTGATGTTGAGGAAGTATTTGAGTTTGCTTCGCAGGAATCAAAAAGGATGGGGGATAAACTTATTAGTACTGAAGCCCTTTTTATTGCACTCTTTAATCCACAAGCCGGAAATACTGGTGAGATTATCAGGGGCGCTGGTCTTGAATTAGACAGAGTTCGAACTGCCGTTGAAGAAATTAGAGGTGGAAGAAAGGTTGTGAATCAAGATGACGAAAGTAAATTGGATGTTTTAAAGGAATATACAGTCGATCTAATAGAACTTGCCAGGAAGGGGGAACTAGACCCTGTAATAGGGAGAGAAAACGAGATAGAAAGGGTAATACAAATACTATCGCGACGTAAAAAGAACAATCCTGTTTTAATAGGTGAGGCAGGAGTAGGAAAGACCGTGATTGTGGAGGGCCTTGCGCAACAAATTGTTGCTGCAGAGGTTCCACAATCATTATTGCCAAAAAGGATACTTTCCATTGATATGGCAGCCCTTATTGCGGGGGCTGGTGTGAGAGGCGAATTTGAGGGCAGACTTAAATCCATAAGGGATTCGATAATAGATGCCGGGGGTAGAATTATACTTTTTATAGATGAGTTACATACTGTGGTTGGTGTAGGTGGTGGTAGCGGCGCCGGTGGTATGGGAGCGCCTGACATCTTGAAACCAGCAATGGCAAGAGGCCAGCTACAGTTGATAGGTGCTACCACTTATGATGACTATCGCAAATTTATAGAATCAGATAGAGCGCTTGCACGACGATTTCAGACGGTATCAATAAGTGAACCCGGAATCGAAGAGACCAAAAACATCCTTGAGGGCCTCAAACCCTATTACGAAAAACATCATAATATAGATTATACCTCGGAATCTATAGATGCTGCCGCACGTCTTTCTGACCGTTACATCACAGACAGGGCACAGCCTGATAAGGCGATAGACCTTCTGGACGAAGCGGGCTCAAAAAAACATCTTGAAATGCACTACACGCCTCCTGATATTAAAAAATTAGAAAATGAAAAGAGGGCACATACTGCACTTAAAATGGAGGCTTTTGAAAGGAGGGATTTTGAAGAGTCAACGAAACATCATGCAGAACTGCAGGTTATAGAAAAACTTATTGCCAGTGAAAAAGAGAAGTGGCAGAAAGAATTAAAGAGTAAAGATAGCTCCGTAACATCTGAAGATATAGCCAAAATCGTATCGAGTTGGACAGGTATACCGGCATCAAGGATGCTTGAGACTGAAGCGGAGAAATTGGCACATATGGAAGAAAAGATACATGAACGTATTGTGGCACAGGAGGCCGCCGTAAAGGCAATTGCTGATGCGATCAGGAGGAACAGGGCAGGACTGAGAGAGGTTTCCAGGCCAATAGGCGCCTTCCTCTTTCTCGGCCCAACAGGAGTTGGGAAGACGGAATTAGCAAAAACTCTTGCGGAATTTCTATTTGATGATGAAACCCGTATCGTTAGACTGGACATGTCAGAATACATGGAGCGTCATGAAGTAGCAAAACTCATAGGAGCACCTCCGGGTTATGTGGGTTATGGAGAAGGAGGACAGCTTACCGAGAAGATAAAACGTGTACCTTATGCAGTGTTACTACTTGATGAGATAGAAAAAGCTCATCCCGATGTCTTTAATATGCTCCTTCAGGTGTTTGATGAAGGGAGATTAACCGATGCACAAGGTCACGTCATAAGCTTTCGAAATACTATTATTATAGGGACATCAAATATAGGAAGTGAGAAGCTAGCTGAAAAACATGAAATCGGATTTAAAGCAGGCCCGGGTATTATCAGCCATGACGAAGCAAAGGATCTGGTCCTATCTGAGGTCAAGAAATATTTTAAACCAGAATTTTTGAATCGATTAGACGATATGATCGTTTTTCACTCCTTAACAAAAGAGCATATTTCACGTATATTGGACATCCTTTTGAAGAGACTTATAAAGAGGTTGGAGGAAGAAGGGATATCTCTTGAAATAGGTGCTGAGATTAAAGAAAAACTGGCAGCCGATGGATATGATCCAAAGTATGGCGCCCGTCCACTTAAAAGGGCCATTGAACGTGAGATAGAAAATAAATTATCTTTAAGTATAGTAAACAGACAATTTCAATCAGGCGATAAAGTCAGGGCAACGCTTCAAGATAAAGAAATAGCTTTTGAAAAGATTTCTACATGAGTTGAAAGTACAGCTCACCGCAGAGACGCAAATTCACCCTGTTAGATAGAGCTTATCCAACAGTCAACTATGTTTATCATGTTAAAGTGTGCTGATTGTACAGCTTACGATTATTAACATTATCTAACAGGGGAACCGCAGAGAGAAACACAAAAACAATCAACCAAAAAGGTAATAGTTCAGCCCACCGCAAAGACGCAAAGGCCTGCGCTGAACGCAGGTGAAGTGACGCAAAGAAAAATTTGAAAAAAAAACATAAACGTTAATTCCCCCTCGTTCCCACGGCTCCAGCGTGG
>MAYW01000208.1 GCA_001723765.1 Candidatus Scalindua rubra | reverse complement strand
GTTTATAATCTGCAAAAAATACCACCCCTCGCTGAAATAATTGAAAATGGACAACCGGTGCTTGACCCTACTTAAACTCCCCTCTATAATAAAATGGAAATCCCACAAGATATTGGGTAATTACATTCGGACCTTCAGGTAAAGGCCCTCCTCCTGAATATATGTTTAATGAGCTCCTGAAGCTTCATAGGCTGTATGACAATAAGCTTGAAGATTATTTTTGTGAATTAACACTGGCTTACGGCCTTGGTTGGCGACGACCTATCTCTACTGGCAATAGTGTTAATTGGGATGAGATATGGTGGAAGGCACGTGAAGTGCTCTTATGTGTTATTTGCGAGGAGGTCCCTGCGCAATCATCTGAATCAGATAACGAAGACACCGAACCCGCACAACCATCTGAGTCAGAAGACGAAGACATCGACCCTGTGGCAATAAGTGAAGATATAGAACATGATTTCTTTTTCCAGGGATGGGTTCGAAATCGAATTGCTAAGGCTAGCGAATGGCTAAAAAGAAACGTCTACGGTTTCAATATTACATATAGAGAAATTAATGAAGATAGTTCCTTTGCCACAGGAATCTTTATAAAAAAGTATTTACATAAGTGGAATCCTGTAATACAGACAAAAAAGGGGAAAAAAGGTCTGAGCTTATCTTTCTATCTCTCAAAGACGATATATGGTGATAGGTTTTCTGTTTATAAAACAAAAGGAAATCCTAAAACATCTCATGTTAAATTATTCCCCAATGCATTTTCCGAGTCTTTGTATTTTAAGGAGATACTCCACAAGGAGTATAACTTAGAGATTCAAAAAGTAGAAGATCGTATATGTCCGAATGGACATGATTACCAGGATAACAGATGCCCAAAATGTAACCTGCAATATGATACTTTTACACATAAAACTACTTTATCTGAATCTACAGTAATTTTTAAGAAGGATGTTATATACCATTCAGTATTCAAATTACATTGCAGTAAATGCGATAATTATTATCCTTTAGTTAATTTCTGGACGAACCCCATAACAACATTCAAAAATTGTCCTATATGCGATCAAGAAAGGCCTCAAAGGTGGGCTAATGTTTATTCTAACAAGCGAATCAATGTGTATCCAATTGAACAAAACACAGAAAATATCGTAAATAGTTTTAAGAATGATTTTGATAAGCTTCAAAGTTCAGATAAAGAATCTATATGCAGGGCTATAATTGGAGAAGAAAAATGCACTTCAAACCTGAAATTTCTTGATTTATTTGTCTTTTTCAATAGCATGAGTTTTGAAAAGGTATGGAATAAACTAAAATCCGCCAAAGATATTCCCAAGAAAGAAGAAGTGCAAAGGTTGCATTCTTACGTCTTAAGTAATCCTCATGCCTTTAGAAGTCAAGATTTGAACCAGCATAAGAAGAATATACAAGAGATACAAGAGTCTCTTAAAAAAGAATTTAATAAAATTCCTGAAGTCTATAAAGATAAACTTTGTAATGTGCTACTTGAAAAAGACGCAGTATTGATAACGGATGAGGAATATTGTAAGGTCTTTGAGTTGTTTCTGGAGAATAATCTTACGGATGTATTTAATACGTTAAACAAATCAGGTTATAAATGCCAGATACCCATTGAGATTACACACTTTTATCACAGGGTTCAGGATATTAAAAAAGAATTTAAAAACAACATAAATCCTTAAGGAAGGTGATAACAATGGATAATAAAGCCAATAACATTAAAAAAGAAGACGTTCAGAAAGAATTACGAATACTGCTTGATGATGTGATTTTTAGTCATAAACTAGGGGCTTATCCTCGAGGTAGTTTGGTGGACGTGGCTATTGATAGATTTGTTGACCCAGGGAAAAAGGGAGTCTTTGATGTCTGCATAACTATCTTTCCATTAGTAGTTGATAGAAAAGATGTCGAAGGAGTTACTGTATGTTTGAACTATTACGGGAGGTCGAGTGAACATAAAGATTTATGGGAGAATGCAGCAAGGGCGCTTGGCAAGACTGGCAGTCCAGAGGTAGTGCAGGCACTGATGGATGCCCTGAAGCCGAGGGAATATAAAGATGCATGGGAGGATATAGCAGGGGCGCTTGGTAATATTGGCAGTCCCGAGGCAGTGCAGGCCCTGGTGGACGCCTTAAAGTGTCAATCAGGCAGATATGTCGGTCATTACTTTGGAACTACTAACCACCGTGGCCAGATATACCTTGCTGATCTTCCAGAGGGAACTTATGAGGCTGAGGTACTCGTTTCAGAATTAATAGATGCCAGTGAGCTGAGCCAACTAGCAGGCATACAGTTTGGCACACGAGGTTTCTATAAAGATTATATCCTCTTCCAGGGTCATCTCAGGTGTGTCCTGCGTGAGGATGAGAATAATGAACTCGTTGCCGATCTTGAAGAAACTGATAAAGGTCTGGAATTGAAGATACCCATCATAAGGTTTTCATTTGTCAATTCCTCAGGTGAAAGTATTGTCTCGCTCTTTGCCCTCCTTCACAAACATCCATCGACAAAAAAATTGTATACCACGGTCAATGTTGAGACCATATTAAGAAGACACTATGAATCGCTTCCTGAACCAAGGAGAAATGAATTAGGGTCTCCAAGATCGTTGATCCCGGATGATCCTCGTATCCACGTCTCTATTATTGAAAATATTGAATCATTGCTGTCAGAGGATATTGATGAACTCAAACATTCAATCCTTGCATCCCTTGATGATCCCGGGGCGATTCATGCATGGAAAGATATCCTCAATCAGGGTATAGAAGGGGAATATAATCAGGAGATAAGGCAGAAAAAAACCAGGCTTCTCGAATATATTAAAAAGATTATAGGAGATACATGATGACTGCAAAAGTTTCATTGAAAAGGTTGGAAGATTTCTTTGATCAAGATAACTATATAGATACATTCCATGAAGCAACGAAGATATTTTTAACTGATAGTCCATCAGATCAAAAACATGTATGGGATACGTATATATTAAAACACGATATGATATTCAAATTTTGCATGCAGGCATACAAGGAGGATATAAATCGTTTGATTGAATATGCTGATGGATTCCTGGAGGACAGGATTATTGATAAAATTGAAAGACCTGCTGATAAGGAATCAATGAAACTGATCCTCTATGCCGGTAAGACTGCTGCTTACGCAAGACTGGGACAAATAGACGATATGAAAAGTTGTCTCAAAGAGGCATTGGATAAGGCCTGGTCTTTTGTAAAGGAAAGACACCATGATTTTAAATCCAATGTATGCTGGAGTCTTTCTCTGGATGGAAGGTGGCTTAAATTAGTAGATACCTCAATCTGTGCAGGGGCGACTCTGGCCTTAAAGCACCTTATCGAAGACAGACCCACTGATCCAGCTATGCCATTACTGGTGATATGGGTAAAGATGGGAAACTAATACCTGTTGACTATACTAAAGAAAAGGAAGATGCCTGCAAAGAGAAAGGGCTAAGGCTGATAACCGCTATGGAGTCCAGCGACCGTGTCGCTGGAAAAAATGCCCATTGACACGGTCAATGGACTCCAAAAAAAACTATCCAGAGGAGTTATGTCTTAAGACAGGATTTACAGGATAAAATAAAATTAGATAAAAGAAAGTAACTACCCATTCCCCACGCCCTGAGGTGAAATTATTGTGTCGTATACCTGGATATAATTTTGTTCCCCCTCACCCTAGCCCCTAAGGGGAGAGGGAAGGGTGAGGGAGTTAAGTCGATGGCAGCGGGAAGGCCGGTGTCATTGGATTATGGTTAATTACAACCAATTCGCTGGTTCAATCCCTGGCCTGTCGCCAGGACAGGCTTGTAGATTGAACCAAATATTTTATAGTAAACGGCATAAAGTAAGTTGATATGTATCCCTGGGTAGCCGCAGGCTTTAGCCTGTGTAAACTAACGTAACCTAAGGGTTGCGGCTACCCTAATGTCTAAAGATTTATGTCCTTCACTATAGTTCAGGTTACAAGCTCTGAACCAACAGGGGCAATCTCTTTAAATTCCTGGACATCGAGTTAGGCTGCCATCGGCAGCAAATTTTTTAAGCGCCACTCTAAAAAGAGGGGAATGAGGGGTGTGAATTCTCCCCTCTAGAAAGAGGGGATTAAGGGCATAGGTGTTAGGTTAAGAGGTCGAGTTTCATTATAAGTCTTTTGACTTTTATTCTAAGCGACTCAAACCTAAAGGTATGAGTTACAATTTGTGCTTCTAGAGACTCGTGTTCTTGCGAACAGGTTAGTGTATGTAACTCATGGCTTTAGCCTTGAGGATGTTGAAGGATGGACTTCCGTTTGCTGTTGGTGAAAAGCCCTTGACAAACAAGTGTCAAGGGCAAGTCCTATTGGGGAAAGGAGTTCGTCAGAGCATTAAGTGCCCTTCCTAACCTAACACCTATGGGATTAAGGGCGGATCGCACCAGGGCAGGCCTTAGTCCCCTCTTTTTAGAGGGGAAATAATGTATAATTAGTTTTTAGGCAGGGAAAGGTATCAATTCATTCTCTTTCTTTATAAAAAGATGTGGGCAAGGTTAAGCCTTGGGGTGAGGGGGTATTTTCGTATTAAATCAGCGCTGATTTTATGGACGGGTTATAATATTCCAATTCTGACCTAAATTTCCTTTACAACGGTGTGATAAAAAAATGTCATCAAACCAGTTAGAACCTATAAAATGCAAAACCATTGAAGATGCCTCCCAGATAATCTCGGGCGATGTGGAGAGGGTTGAGGACTATCTGGAAAGATTCAGAAAATGGGTTAATAAGAGAGAAGAACCCTTTGATCTCAGGAAGCTTGACCTGGAAACTATACATATCCCCCTCAAAGTAACCGAAGAAAGGACACGTGACGAATTTAAAGAACGAGAGAAGGAAAGAAATGTACGTCGCCTGAAAGACTTGCAGAGAAGTTCAGATTCAGAAATTGATAGAAGATATAAAGATCTGAGAGATGAGAACATGTTCAGGAAGAGGGGCGCCGAGTCGATTATTGAGGCAAAAGAAGCGCTTGAGAGGCATAAGCGTATTGGTATCCTGGGCGGACCCGGCGCTGGTAAGACTACCACTGAAAAATATCTGGGATTTAGAGCCGCAAATGCTGGCATGGAAAAATTAAATTCTGGAAATTTCTCACTGAAAGATATCACCATTCCCATCTTTGCCAGGCTGCCGAGATTGGAAGAACTTATAAGAAAACGCAAGATTCCAGATTCATCCGGACAAAGAGAAATCGAAGATTTCGTCATTGACCTCACCATTGATGCCTCGCCAGTACGCATGGATAAGTATCTTCGTGATCTCATTAAGAAAGATATACCGCGATCCAGTTTATTGTTCCTCCTTGACGCCCTGGATGAGGTATCACGTAAATCATTAGGGCACAACACACATTTTACCACGTTATTACGAGAGAGCTTGCCTGAAGATGCACTGGTTGTAGCAGCCTCAAGGATAGTTGGCTATACCAGCTCTCCAGTAAAAATAAATAAGGAACTTGAACTAGTTGCCTTCAATCAACAGAATATAGATAAGTTTATCAAGGTCTGGTACAGGCATAATACAGAAAAAGGCGATAAATTACTAGGTCAATTAAAACAAAGGCCAGCCATACACGGGATGTGTCAAAATCCGCTGTTATTAACAATGTTATGCATGGTAAATGATGGTTCAGATGATTCAAGTCTGCCTGCACGTCGTGTTGAATTATATCAAAAATGTATAAAAGAATTATTTAAATGGGGTAATGTAAGATTAGGTATAAGAGTAAATGATGAAGATGCGGAAAGAGATTACGCTCTGGACTTGCTCAAGAATATAGCCTTCGAGTTTTTTGATGATTATGTCTCTTCTGGAACAGGTTTTAACATAATACAGGTTCAGAACAAGATAAGAGAGATTTATAAGGATAATTCTGATTACTATATAGGAATCGAGGAAAAATTAAGGAAGAGATACGGCATCCTTGTCAAATATGGTGGTGAAGATGCCGAAACATTTGTATTTCTTCACCGTACCTTTTGGGAGTACTTTGTAGCACAATACATAAGCAACTGGATGGATAATGATAAAGAAAAAGCCCTTGAGTTCATTAAGAAACGTTTCTGGGACCCTGAATGGCATGAGAGCATTTGCTTCTTTGCTGGTACGTTGGAAGATCCAATGCCACTTATTGATACATTATGTAAGGAAAATGACCTCTTATCCCGCCACCTCTTCCTTGCGCTCAGATGCGCAGGGGAGGTTGATGCGAAAGCGCTCGATGAGAAAGGAAAAGATGTAATCAATGAACTGGTGGATAAGGTATGGTGGATATGTTATGAAGGGGAAAATGATTTTATCTCTGACCTTGCAGGTGAGGCCCTGGTGGCATACTCACTGAAGATAGTGGAGAGAAGGTTGATAGCTGCCCTGAGGTCGAGGGAATATGAAGGTGCATGGCGGCGTGTAGCAAAGTCTCTTTGGAAGATTGGCAGCCCTGAAGCAGTACAAGCCCTGATGGACGTCCTGAGGTCGAGGGAATATGAAGGTGCATGGCATTGTGTAGCAGATGCTCTTGGTGAGATTGACAACCCCGAGGCAGTACCAGCCCTGATATCTGCCCTGAGGTCGAGGGAATATGAAGATGTATGGAAGGATGTAGCAGATGCTCTTGGTAAGATTGGCAGTCCTGAGGCAGTACAAGCCCTGATATCTGCCCTGAGGTCGAGGGAATATGAAGGTGCATGGCATTGTGTAGCAAGGGCTCTTGGTAAGATTGGCAGCCCCGAAACAGTACCAGCCCTGATAGACGTCCTGAGGTCGAGGGAATAT
>MAYW01000207.1 GCA_001723765.1 Candidatus Scalindua rubra | reverse complement strand
ATCAATAGCTGTGTGGAAGCTCATACTGGATAATACCGAGAAGAAAATGATAACTTCTATTTTTAGAACGAAGAGGATAGCGGAAACCAGTGTCTGAAACAGTGCTCGCTACAACACAGGACATCGGAAAGACAGCAGTTATCATCTTGAACTGGAATGGTTGGCGAGATACTGTTGAATGTCTTGAGTCACTGCGTAGGAGTACAATTAATAAATTCACAGCTGTTGTAGTGGACAACGGTTCTAATGATGATTCTTTAGAGAAAATACGAGCTTGGATTGAAACATTGAATTCAGGTGGTGAAGAAGATATTTCATCCCTGTTAACTGAGTTTGATCGCGAACAAATTCCTGTAGGTTCATCTTCGATAAAAGAAAAGAGTTTCAGCAAACTACCGAAATTTATTATACTGAAAAATGGAGAGAATCTAGGTTTTGCAGGGGGCAATAATGTTGGTATTCGCTTTGCGCTGTGGATCGGTTACAAAAGAATCCTTTTGCTGAATAATGACACAACAGTGGAACCAGACTCTCTGGAACAACTTTTGTCCTTCATGGACGAGAACAGGAACTATGAAGTAGTGACCCCAATGATTTGCTATTATGATGATCCGGATATAGTCTGGAACTGTGGTGGGAAACTTACCTGGTGGGGCAGCCGTAACTATTACCATCGTGATCAGAAAGCTGATCAGTGTCCGGTCGGTCATCGTGAAATCAGCTTCATTACAGGGTGCGCTCTTATGGCTCGAGCTGATATTTTTAGGAAGTATGGATTGCTATCGGAGCAGTTCTTCTTGGGTGAAGAGGATTATGAGTTCAGCTTACGGATGGTAAGGGAAGGTGTTGCTATGGCGGTAGTACCTGCGGCTCGAATCTACCACAAGGTTTCCCGTGGTAAGGCACTCGTTTTCAAAAATAATACCTTATCAGGAGTATTCATCTATTATCTAAACCGTTTTATTGATTTAAAAGGACACTACTCAGGTTTTTATTGGCGGTTATGGAGGATTGCCTCGCTGGCCTATATCCTCCCTATGTTACGTATCCGGCATGGAATCCGGTTGAGGAGGCTAATAAAATTTTCCGGACTTCTTTTAGACTATTCAAGCAATCGGAATACTGTAACAAGAGATATTTTTTTTCAGGCGAAAGAGCTGTTTAAACGTTGAAAGATGATAACAATAACATCATTGAAGTAGACTATTAAACACTCTTAATTGGAGGATAAATATGCAATGTAAAATTTGCGGGATGAAGAAAGCCACAATTCTTGGTAAACCACGTATAAACAAAAAATTTCCTAGAATTAAAGAAAATAATTATACTATTGTAAGATGTAAAAAATGTTCATTTTATTATACAAACCCTATGATTGATTTAACGCAAGAAGAATGGGTAGAATTGTATGAAGATGATTATTTTGAAAATGCTAATCTAACAGATTGGCAAATAAAACTGCACCAAACAGAAATAATGTCAAGAATTAAATTAATAAAAACTTTTTCTACACTAAATATTGATAAGTTTTTAGATATGGGATGTGGCGAAGGACTTGTTCTAAAGGAAGCACTTGAGAATGGATTTAAACCGTATGGTTTAGATATTGCGAATAATTTAGATAAATCCTTAGACAGAACCGGTATTAATTTTTTTAATGGAAATCTGTTCGAAGCTAATTATCCTGATGATTATTTCTCAGTGATATATTCAGATTCCGTATTAGAACACATAGAGAAACCAATGTTGGTATTAAAAGAATTTTATCGAATTTTACAACCGAATGGTTTAGTATTCATAATTGTTCCTAATGAGGATAGTTTAATAAATGACATAAAAAAAATATTATATACACTTCTGTATAATAAAAGTAAATACGGCCGTATTAAACCATTTGTTCCTCCTTACCATATAAATGGATTTAACAAAATGTCTCTGGAATATGCAATTAAACTAAATGGTTTTACTGTTGTAGAATTAGCACAATTTGGTGGTAATTACACTTTTTGGAAAGCACGTAAAAAATTCTCTAAGTCCTACTTTTTTGAATTACTATTATATCCTTTAGGATTAATTTCAATTCCTTTGAATAAACAAATTCAACTTCAAACAATATTTAAGAAATAAAGTAGTTTTGAGGTAATGATTAATATTGAAGTGGCTATCAAACGTTTCCACTTATTTGTAGGACAGTTAGATAAATTTTGCATAGTTAATATGCTGACAGAGTTGTTAATAAATCAAGATGTTCAGTGCAAATAAGCCCTTCAGCAGGTGAAATTAACTGTTAAATGAGCGACTCTCTGGGACCACTAGTTCTTCTGACGTTTTGTGCTCTTATCAGCTATTGGGAATATGGGAAGTTTGGTACAATCATTACCCCATTTAGTGCCATGGCATGGCCATATACTATCATTACTCTGATGATCAATTTCGGGGGACAGTTCTTTGGTTTCTATTCTGTAAGTCTGAAGAGCATCCTATTTATTCTACTTTGCCTTTGTGCTTTTATTCTGGGAGCGAAGGGGGTTGAATGGATGCAGATGGAAAGGGGTGAAGGAGGCATCAAAATCTCAAGACCAGAAAATGTTAGTAATCTTCTGGAGCACTACCGCCCTCTATTTGTTACCCTTGCTTTGGTCTCAATTGCGGCAGGGATTACTCAATTCTTTCAGGTAATAGGTGAGCACGGTTGGGTGGAGATAGCCTCCAGAGACTTCCGGTTGGAGTATAGTACGGGGATCCTATCTCATATCAATAACTTAAGCCGCCCAGCATTCCTCTTTCTTTTTGCTGATTTTCTACTGAACCGAAAAAAGAAAATATTACTGTTTCTTTTAATAATTTTTATTCTTATTCTGGTTCGGCAAACCAAGTATCATATAATAGTATTGCTGTTGGGTGGTCTCTTTCTAGGATATATGTACGGTCAAGTTAGAATTACTTTTAAGAAACTATTGATCTATGGATTGATAGCTTACTTTGTTTTTAACCTATCATATGTTATTGGTTTCAGCGTACTCGGATTGAGCCATGCTTATTCAGGAAAGGTTCAGGCTTTTCTTTTCAATCATTTCTTCACCTATATGTTTGGTGGACCTATTGCTTTTAGCCGAATACTTGATAGTGTTGCATTTCCATTCTATAGTTGGCAGGAGGTGGTTGCTGTACCGGTTAATATATCCAGAGCAGTTCAAGGTGATCCATATATGGTTGACATAATTTTGAATGATTGGGTGGATGTTTCAAACATTACCAAATATTATCACAGTGCTAATGTATTCGGTTATTTTGGTATGTTGTGGATTTATATAGGATCACTTGGTACGATTGCTTATACAACTGTACTGGGAGCGTTATCCTATTTAACCTTCTTTTATTCTCATCGTAAGAATTCTGGAATAGTGTCACAACTTGTCCATGTCTTTATCATTAGTTTTTTAGTTCTGTCATTCTTCGGGTTTTACTTCAATATGCTCACTTTCTGGGAAGTGTTGTTTATGATTTTAATATTTCCGCCAATATATAATACTTATCTAGAACTCAAGAAAAAATCATTGGAGAAACATCGTATTTTGCTGACAGATAAGCTATCATCTAAAGGATAAGAAGTGAAAGACCCAAACAACAGTCATATCCTGGTTACAGGCATGCAGCGGAGCGGCACAACATTTACCAGCAGTATACTGTCGACATCCCCTGAATTAGTTTACATACCCGAACCTTTCAACCCAAACTATGGGCTGAAAGGGGTTGACAGCCATTATTCCTATCTAGATATCAGAAACGAACATGAAAAAACTATCCAATTACTAAATGATTTATTCTCCTACAAAGCGAAATACAAAAAGAACTACACCAGAGATAACCTTCTGAAAATAATTGTGAAATTCTTCTTAGGACCAAGGGCACAGATTCGCTATCGTATGAGTGGTTTTTTTAGAAAAGGTGACGCGCGATTCTTGATTAAGGACCCCGATGCAGCTTTCTTGAGCGAAGATATGTATCTCAAACACAATTGCCAAATCCTGATAATGGTGCGGCATCCTTGTGCGGTATTGTCGAGCTATAAGCGTCTCGGTTGGGGTTTTGACTTTGAAACATTCCTGACTAGAGAACATCTCATGGAAAACCATCTGAAGGATTTCGAGACTCTTTTTAGGAAGAAAGACAAGTCGCTGGCCGAACAAGTGGGATTGCTTTGGGCATCTGTCTACAGGGTGTTACGAACTTATTCTGCGCGTCAGGATAACTGGCTTACTATCCTGCACGAAGACATATGTAACAATCCAGAAGAAATGTTCAGAAATATTTTTAAGTGGGCTGGAATTTGCATGACCGAAACCATCAGACACAAGATTGATAAATACACGAGTGGGGTAAATCCTATAACAGCTAGAGGCAATAAACTGCACGATTTTTCCAGAGACAGTATGAATCTTGCTACCTATTGGAAGGAAGTTATTACACCAGAAGAAAGAGCGATAGTAAGAGAAATAACAGAACCTGTTTCTTCACTATATTATGATAGTACTTCGTGGGATTGACGGAAGAGATTTAGCACAAACCTGCTATTATGATGAAAACAGTAATTCTGGGCGATGCAGCTAATCCGCACACCCAGAAATGGACACGTTATTTTGCTGACCATGGTTACGAGGTACACCTCATATCATTTCAGTCAGGTGAAATTGATGGAGTGATAGTTCATCATCTGGCCACTCCCAGCTTTCTGGAGATCAGTCCGGTTGCTCCTCTCCGGGTAAAATTCGGTTACTTATTTTGCCTTCGGGCAGCACGGAGGCTTATTACCTCACTACAACCAGATATTCTGCATGCTCATTGGGCGACTTCGTACGGATTGGCAGGTGCAGTTTCGGGCTATCACCCATTTATCATCTCTACTTGGGGGAGGGATGTCACCGATTCACCCCGGGAATCGTGGGTGATGAAGAAGATTCTGGAATATAATCTGTCCCAGGCAGATGCTATTACTGCCACCAGTCAAATACTGGCAGAGGAAACAGCGAAGTACGAATACACCGGTAAAACTATACATCACATTCCATTCGGTGTTGATCTTTCCTTATTTCCACCAGTTCCAGTAACAAAACGTAAAGGTCTGATATGTATAGGTACAGTAAAAGCACTGGAAGAGAAATACGGTATTGAATTCCTTATACGGGCGTATGCAAAGGTCAAACTTCTTGAGCCGGAAACAAGGCTCCTCATTGTAGGTGATGGGAGTCTAAGAGATCAATTAGTCGAATTAGTGGTTGAATTGGGAATAACAGATAGCGTCGAATTTGCAGGTCGGGTTCCGAACATGGAAGTAATCAAGTACCTGCATGAGATAGACATTTTCGTGGTACCTTCTGTTTCCAAATCGGAGACGTTTGGTGTAGCGGTAGTTGAAGCTTCTGCCTGTGGTCTGCCTGTCGTAGCTTCTAATATTGGAGGTCTGCCGGAAGTAGTAAGAGACGGTGAGACAGGATTTCTGGTACCACCACAAAATATCGAAGTGCTGATAGAAAACATCCTAAAACTAGTACGGGAACCGAACTTAAGGATTCGTCTCGGAAGTGCGGGAAGAAATTTTGTTGAGTCTGAATATACTTTGGAGAAGTGCGGAGCTAGAATAGAGAAAATCTATCATCAGCTGACGGAAAGTGCTCACCTGTGAGTAGATGTCTGTCACAATGCTTTATGAAGAGAGCTAAGGTTAAATGACTCTTATTTTGGAAATCCTTTTTTTTTCTGGCATAGCTTTGTTTCTCTACACTTATGTTGGGTATCCATTGCTGCTTACCTTCAAGCGGGAAAAAACTTTCCCAATGGATGATGCCTTTGAACCGACTGTCTCGCTGATAATTACCGCATACAATGAAGAGAAAGTGATAAAATCGAAGCTTGATAATTCTCTGACGTTGGATTATCCTGAAGATAAGCTGGAAATTATTTTGGCCAGTGATGGCTCGATGGATAAGACGGTGCAAATCGCCGAGAAGCTTCCCCGTGTAAAAGTCATGTCTTTGGAAAGGAAAGGGAAGACTTCCGCTCAGAATCGTGCTGCGAAGGAGGCCTCTGGAGAGATTCTTGTTTTCAGTGATGCGAACGGCATCTACTCTCAGGATGCTGTTAGGAAACTCGTTAGAAATTTTAGAGATCCTGATGTAGGATGTGTTTGTGGAGAATTACGCTATGAGGGTAACAGCCAGGAAGGGCTATACTGGCGTTACGAAGTAATGATAAAGAAGCTGGAAAGCCGAACTGGAAGGCTTTTGGGAGCTAATGGATGCATATATGCTGTTCGTAAGGAGTATTTTGTTGAACTCCCAGATGAGGTTATCAGTGACTTCGTAGTGCCGTTGAAAGTATTTGAGAATGGAAAGTATATCATATATGAGAAAGAAGCCCTCGCCTGGGAAGATCATCCTCTTGAAACGTTCCAGCGTAAGAGGAGAATTATTTTACGTTCACTTCAGTCACTTAGACATCTAAGATTGCTGCTAAACCCCTTCAAAAGAAGAAATCTATTCTGGCAGCTCTTCTCGCATAAGATTTTAAGGTGGTTTATGTCATTTGTCCTTATGTCAGTTTTCATAACAAATGCACTCTTGCTTAAGGAAGGGATCTTCTATGAATTCTTTTTCGTGGCTCAGGTTATGGGGTACCTTATTGCAACAGTTAACCTGACTGCCAGGTATTATCTTATTGTGAACGCAGCTTCGTTTCTCGGTGTCGTCGATTGGATAAAGGGGAAAAGAATAATAACATGGTCTGTAGATCGTTAATACGATTAAAATTCCTTTTGAAAAAGCTTGTTTTGAAGGGATAAAGGATATAATTTTTCAAAAGAAAGAAGGAGGA
>MAYW01000206.1 GCA_001723765.1 Candidatus Scalindua rubra | reverse complement strand
GTTCCTGCTTGCCCATTCTATCAGGATGCGTTTTCCCCCCATGGTATTTAATAAACCTGATAATCCAGTTACAGTAGGCCTGTTCGGTGCGATAAGCGTAATGATGGTACCGTAACACCTGCCGCACCTGATCCATCAGTTTTAAATCCCGATCAGGAACAAATTTTGGTTGTGGCCGGTCATTTAATTCCATAATTTACCTTTTACAATGTGTCGACAGTCTTTACTAACTATATCAGTTGCACCTTATGTGGAAAAACATCAATCATTTTACCGTATTCCTATCATAATATTTCATTAGGTGGATATTTTTCCAGTCTATAAGGGTGATATAGTGGAAATGTTTCTATCTATTGACGAGTTATACCGCCATTAACGTATAAGGCATTAACTTGATTATGGAAATATCACCAGAAGAAAAGAAAAAAATTTACGAAGAAGAAAAGGCGCGCCTAGAAGCACAGGAAATGGTAAAGAAAGAATTGCGAGAAAAACGATCTGAGAAGCGAAAGAAGGGTTGCCTTGGATGTCTAGGTGTTATTGTAATAATATTCCTGATAGCTATCATTGGTAGTTTATCGGATTCTAGTGGTTCCAAATCCAGTAGCAGATCTGTAACAAGTAAAGGTGGTTCTACTAGTTCCGAAGCCAGAATTTATAGTCAAGGTTTAGAAACCATTTTTGTCGCCACAAACAAAGACTACTTTAATCTACTAATCAAGGCATCCAATCTGACGACAGTTATTACCAAATTCTCTTATTAGTTGGTACCGGGAATGTATTTAGTGTACCAAATAATACCAAGGTTAGAGTAATAGATTGGGATTATTTGAAAATTAAAGCAACAAAAGTCAAAATTACTGAGGGAAGTTATGAAGGAAAGGTCGTGTGGGTACCCTATGAATGGGTAAAATAATTATGTTTACATCTTGTAGAAACAAACCAAAATAAAAATAGGATCATAGATGAAAAATACCCTCTTTATTATGATTGTTCTAGCTAATGCGTTTTTGTCTGGACAGAACAAAATTGAAAGTTTTAATATGAATTCAAAACCAACAAAGTGGGAATTTGAGGTAAATAAGTATACTTGGAATTTGCTGTGGAAAGCTAATCCAGGAATAGAAATTGAAAATGAGATTAAGGAATATGCTGCAAAAAAATATTCTACCACTACAGTTCACGTTGAAAAAATATTGATTAAACTTCAGTATTATAATAATGTTCAAAATCCTTTTACAGGAAAGTTAGTTGAAGATATGACTTGGACTGAATTTGAAAAATTGATTAAAAAATTTGGTGCACCTTGGCCAAATGAAAAGAAAAAACGTTTAGTCAAAAAGACTCAAAATTAAATTGAGGTAAAAAAGATGAAGATAAAAGGACTGATGAAGCAATTAAAAGAATCATACCCAGAAAATAAAGATATGAATTATGATTCACTATTATCTGAAGTTTCACAACCAAATATTGAAGTAAAGAAAATTTCCTATGGTAAACAATCTAGCCCAATAGTTGCAGTGCCTCCATACACAGGTGGGGAATCTGGTTTTCGATTTACCATCCAGACTTCAACGGGTCTTAGTCAAATTCCTGTAACATACGGACCAAAAGTAAGGGAATTACTAATGAAGAAGTTCAGAGAGCATTCTGTTGTTTTGGACTGAACGAAACGTGACACAGTTTTACAATAAGTATAAGAATGGCGGTCTAACATTCAGTCAACCGGACGTGAAAAACTTGTAGTGTGAATTCAGTGTTTGGAAGTTTAACAATCGTAAATTTGAAAGGGAAAATTCTGCGGTGAAAAGTTTCACGCAGGTTACTTTTTCCGTTATGTGTTTTCTAAAATGTATAACAAACCATTGAAGAAAAGGGGAAAGTTATGCCACGAGTAAATTTAAAAACTGGTAAGATCATTGAAGAAGATGTCTTTAAAAGTTCAACTCCAGAAAAAGAACTTCAAAAATATATAGAGAAGCACCTTGATTTATTTTTCCAAAGTATCTATTTAAAAAGTTTTTACAAAATTCCTGGTGGAGAAATTGATACTTTAGCGATTACAGAAGATGGAAGACCGTGCATTATTGAGTATAAACATAAAAAAGACGACAAAATTATCAATCAAATTGTTTTTTACTATGACTGGCTTCAAGAACGATCTACAAAATATGAATTTGAACGAATCGTAAAAGAAAATGATAATACGGCAGATAAAGAAGTTGATTGGAGTGAAGTTAGATTAATTACTATTGCAAAAAATTATTCAAAATGGGACATAAGTCTAATCAAACATTTGGATACTAATATTGAATGTTTTTCATACTCATATCACAAGAATGAACTTGATATCCATTTGGACCCAATCATTAATCAGTATAAAAAAAGAAACACTTATTCTTCAATAAATTCAGGTAGTGAAACAAAAAACATTACCCTTGATGACCATAGAAATAAAGCAAGTAAAAAATTCAAACCAATTTTCGATAACTTTAGAAATGAAATTCTCAATTTAGGCGAAAATATTGAAGAAGGTTTTGCGCCCAATTACATCAAATATGTCGTTAATACTACTTTTCTCTCAATTCACGTAAGAAAAGATTGGTTAATTCTACAGTTACGAATTGATAAAGAAAATTTTAAGGATCCTGCAAAATTATCAAAAGATATTTCAAATCGTGGTTGGTCTGTAACAAGAGAAATAAAATTCGATAAAAACATGAGTGTTCCTTCAGTAATAGCCTTGATACAACAAGCATATGAATATCAATTTTAGGAAAATCAACACTTCAAATAGTGAAGCAAAGAAAACACATAACATTCACTCCACCGGACGTGAGAAGTTGGAAGCGTAAAATTAGTGTTTAGAAGAAATATTAGAGTAAATTTGTTCAACAAAAGTGTGAAAGTAAAAGTCTCACGCGCGGTGAGTTTTTCCGTTATAATACCATTGAGACTATTCCATTGTTTAGTAAATTTATCCGTCAAAATTGAAAGGAAATAAATGATGAAAACATATACTGCAATTGTTGAAAAATGTTCTGATACGCATTTGTATGTAGGATATGTGCCGGGTTTTAATGGTGCACACTCCCAAGGAAAAACGCTTGACGAACTACACCACAATTTATTGGAAGTCATACAAATGCTATCCGAAGATGGCGAACCTTATTTAGAAACAGAATTTGTAGGGACACAAACTATTGCCGTTGGTGCATAGTGGGAACTCAACCTGTTTTAAAGCCACAAAAGGTCATTAAAATCCTGAAATCGTTTGGGTTTCAAGAAATTCGCCAAAAGGGATCTCATAAACAATTCCGACACAAAGATGGCAGAGTAACGACTGTTCCATTTCATAAAGGTTGAGATATTTCACCAATTCTTCTTCGTAAAATTACAAAAGACATCAATATGACCTTGGATGAATTCTTTTCTAATCTATGATGGTATTATAACCCTCACTCCACCGGACGGCTTAACTTGGCGGCATAACTAAATGATTTTGGTAAAATGAAGATTTGCAAAGTAATGAAAATTAGTGGAATGGATTCGCCGTCCTCCGGTGAGTTTATTCTACTTGCTACAAAGTCAAGTAAAAACTGAGAGGTTTTAGGTAGTTTTTTTATAAGAAGTCTTTATTTCCCTTTGTATCCTGATCTCCTGGATCCAGCCGGGCGTACTTCTTCTATACAGACTGTCGTTAGATGTGCTCTGACCAGTTTAATTATAATATAACGTTTGCCGTTATACGCCATAATCTTTACATTATGGTGTGATCAAATCATTCAGATGCAAAGAAACCGAGAAAATATTTCAGCGGAGGTTTTCAAGAAAATTTCCCCATGACATACAAAAGACTGCTTTTAGAAAATTAAGAATGTTGAATCGTGCCTATTCCCTTAATGATTTGAAAATACCACCGGCTAACCGACTGAAAAAATTATCTGGGGAAAGAAAAGGACAATATAGCATACGAATTAATGATCAATGGAGAATTTGCTTTGAATGGAAGAAAGGCGAAGTGTATAACGTTGAAATAACAGATTATCATTAGGAGACATAACTCATGAGTAATGCAAGAATTCAACCCGTTCATCCAGGGGAAATATTGATGGAAGAGTTTCTCAAACCAATGAGGTTAAGTCAGAATCAAATTGCTAATGACATTGGAGTTTCTCCTCGGAGAATAAATGAAATTGTTCTCGGTAAACGTAGAATAACCGCTGATACTGCTCTTCGTTTGGCACACTATTTCAAAATGACCCCCCAGTTTTGGCTTGGATTACAAATGGACTACGACCTTGATGTGGAAGAAGATAGGCTTTCAACACGGATTGATAATGAAGTCAAAAAATATGAAGAAGTGCACGAGCACATCTAACCCTCAGCCAACCGGACGTGAAATAGCTGTAGCGTAAATTCAGTGTTTGGAAGGTTAACATTCGTAAATTTGAGAAGGGAAAGTTCTGTTGTAAAAGATTTCACGCCGGTTACTTTTTCCGTTGGCTTGCTCGTTTTAATATGATAAAAGCTTCCAAAACTGCACTATTATTACTTACAGGTATTTTCATTTCTTGTGAAGGTCCTGAAGGACCAACGGGTCCAGAGGGACCAACGGGTCCAGAGGGACCTCCAGGTGAAACGGTAAAAGAGATCCAAATAGTCGTTGCTGAGAAAATGTATACTCAGGGAAACCCATATTGGATAACTATATATTATGAGGACCTCAATGCTTCAGAAAACACATCGGTAATATTTGTTGCTTATAAAAATGTAAATGGTGTTTGGGTTAGCATTGAATCATATGATTTGTACTTTTGTTGTACGATCTATGCTTCTGGCGAATATGGTTACGACAATAAATCCGGGTATGCAGCTTTAATCTATGACCCAGA
Organism: Candidatus Scalindua rubra; assembly: GCA_001723765.1. Classification (GTDB taxonomy): domain Bacteria; phylum Planctomycetota; class Brocadiia; order Brocadiales; family Scalinduaceae; genus Scalindua_B; species Scalindua_B rubra. The sequence goes on along the minus strand of MAYW01000206.1, from coordinate 2,170 downwards.
TAAAGACCTAATTGGTAAAGAAATCAAATTGCTATATATCCCATAATGAGAAAGACCCTAGCAAGCCAACCTTCAATTCGATGGTCACAAAAAGTTCCCATCTCAAACAATGATTGGGAATGAATGTTTGGCATTAAGATTATCCTTCGATTGCAATGCTTTCCCAAAAAATTCAATAAATATTCTATATATATCGTTTATGATTGAAGCTAAAAAATTTGTTGGAATAATTTCACAATATGGGTCTTCAATTCCCTTCTCCATAATTTGTGGAAATAGAAAAAAATGGGTTGTAAAGGCAAAGAAAATTGGAAAAAACTCGAAAAGGCTTCTAAGTGAATACTTGTCAGGAATTCTTGCGAAAGAAATAGGACTTTCCCGACCGAACGTAGAATTAGTTAGAATTTCAAATAATATATTTGAAGAATTGAGACAAATGACAGATGTTTTTGATGTATCTTGTAGCTTTGGGGTCGCGATAGAATATTTTGAAGGCTTGGTTCCTGTTTTACCACCGCCCAATGTAGAATTATCTTCACCTGATTTACCAAAAAGAAATAAAGAATATCTTTCAGGTCAATTATTTGATGAAAAAAGTTTCGATCAATTTTATGGACTAAATGTATTTTCAGAATGGATACTACTAAGAGATTATCATAAATACAGCAATCTACAAAAAACAAACAATAATGAAGTTATTTTCTTGGACTTTGATATGGCGTTTCGAAGCAATGGTGATGATTTTGAATTGCCTACACATTATGATTATGTAAAAATGATCTCGCTTCAAGCACCATTCCTAGAAGGAATAATAACACAAAAGGAGAAATTCGTTGCTTGGTTCAATAAACTGGAATTGTTGGAAAAAAATAAACTTTCTGATAAAATTTTGGAAATTCCGAATTGTTGGGGTGTGCCTGATAACTACACAGATAGTTTATTGAATTTCCTATTTGATCATCGTAAGGAATTTGTTGAGCAATTCCTTAAAGCATTTGAATTTAGAGAAGAAACATCGGAATTTGATTAAATTACAGTTATTGCAAGCTAACCGTCGCTGGAGGTGACGTGAAAAGCTGTGCGGCGATTTTAGGGTTTTACTGTCTACCGACGTGAATTTGGAAAGGAAAAGTTAAATGGTATTAATTTTCACGCACCTCAGCTTTACCGTTATGCGTTTTATAATATAATGGTAAATTTCACTGATGATTAGAAGAATATATATTGATACTTCCGTTTTTGGTGGCTATTTTGATTCAGAATTTGAAGATGAAACCAAGCCGTTTTTTAATGAAATTATTGAAAATGGTGTTTCAATTGTTGTGTCAGATATTTTAGAAATTGAGTTATACAGAGCTCCTAATTACATTCAAGAATTTTTTGAATCAATACCAGAATATTTAATTGAACGTGTTGAATTAACAATCGATGCAAAAAAATTAGCGTTAAAATACATTGAACAAAACATTGTGGAAAAAACAAGCATTGCAGATTGTCAACATATCGCATTGGCGACATTAAACAATGTAGATGTATTGGTAAGTTGGAATTTTAAGCATATCGTAAATCTTCAACGAATACAGGGATATAACTCTATAAATTTAAGAGAAGGATATTCGATGATTGAGATACGAACACCAAAGGAAATATTTAATTATGGACACAACTAAAAGCAAAACCGGTTTGGTAAAAAAAATGAGAAAAAATTCGTGACCAATTAAGTCGTGAAATTATGGAAATGACTTTTGAGCAGGAAAAAAGTTTTATCAAAAGCCAATTAGAGAAACTAAAGTATAATAAAACACATAACCCCCGCTCAACCTGACAGAAATATGAGAAGTCTTTTAACAATAATTTTTCCAATATTTTTGTTTTCTCAAACAACCACATCTTCACTGGAAGCATGGGAAAATATTTTTCAAACTCCAGAACTGGTTAATTATTTCGATGGTGTTTTTAATTCCTTGGGTATAACAATTGATGAAACGGGAGAATCTTTTACCATTGTTCGTAAAAATGATCGATTTGAATTCAAACATGGAGTAAACGAGCGTGAAGTTGATTTTATTGTTCCGTTACATTTAAAAAATATTGAAAACATGGTGAAACATGCGGAGGATGGAAAAATTAGTCCTGAAGAATCGTGGAGAATATTAGATGTTCTTTTTAC
>MAYW01000205.1 GCA_001723765.1 Candidatus Scalindua rubra | reverse complement strand
CCCCTTTTCCGCCTGGATAGTTCATTTAAAAATAGTATCCCTCAGGTCGGCGATAAAGTCAAGAAAAATATTTGCAATTTATTGCTAAAAAGAATAAATTCTATTGATGTAGAATTTGAAAAGGAAGTGTTTTGTGAATTTAAGGAAATGGTGATTCTGATGATGAAGTTTCAGAAGTATATCAATCTCCCACAAGATATTGGGTAGATACTTTTTTTCATCAATTTGGAAAAAGTTACAAGCAAATTCTCGGTAACTTCAGTAAGAAATGGCAATGAACATAAAGTATAAATTTGAACATTATTACCGAGAGAGATGATAAAAAAGGGTTTTCAGTTTTTAATGCATGATCTAAGAGATGTAGATTGTTTGCACGATTAAAAAGGTTTCCGTTAGTTTCGGGCAGGTATAAACTTAGTGTTTATCTTGAATCAGAAATGAACGTTGCTGATTATATCGTTCCATTAATCTATTTAGATGTAGTTGATGGAGATTTCTACAATTCGGGTAATCAGGTATACGAAAATGAGAGTAAGATTTTAATAGATGATGAATGGTCGTATAACCCTCTTTGATGGCGAATACGTCCACTCAGTATAAGCTAACAGGAACGTACGGATGCAAACAGGTAAATCAACATTAGTTTTATTGAAAGCGGTCATACGTATCTCTCTGGATTACCTTGGACTATTGCCATATGTTCGACAGATTCAAAAAAAAATTGACCTTCATTTATATACAATACGCCAAAACCGTTTGACCCCTGAACAAATTGATGCTATCTATGCCGCTCAATATCACGAGAGAGCCAACTACGGCAGATTTGACGATGAGGAGGACAGCGGCTGGGAACCGGATGTCGTAATCAAGCTTGCACATGCAAAGGCAATAATACAAGTTTTACCTCATATTAAAAAAGTATTGGTTGGGGGCTGTTCGTCAGGAATGGGAGTTTTTGCGTTCAGGCAGCTTGATATACAAGCCTGGGGTTTTGAAATCTCTCCTGACCTGGACCGGATTGTACTCCCGGAAGTAAAGGCATATGTTCGGAGTGGCTCTATGATAAACATTCCATTTGATACGAGTGATGGCTTTGATTGCTTTGTTACCACAGACGTTGTGGAGCATGTGCAGCTTAAAAGTGTCAAACGTGCGTTTCAAGAGATGGCTCGTTTAAATTGTCCGTGGATGGTACACCTTATCAACCATACAGACATAAAGCCAGACCACATGACACTTAAACCTTTGAAATGGTGGGCGAAGCAAGCCAAACCTTACTACAGACTTCGCACTGATTTACAAGCCCCCGAAAGTGGCAACCCACGTATCTACGGCTTGAATGGAGACCCACGGCACGTATATACTTTCTGGGAGCGGGTGTGACACAGTTAAACCTCTATAACGTTTATAAAACTGTTTATTATTAAGGTTCTTATATTTATGGAAAAACAAGTAGACGAGCAAAAATATCATTCAGTCATTGATCCTCTGGTAACGGTTGTGATTCCAACCTATAATGAAGAAAAATCAATAGAAGACTGTGTTCGTTCATTAAGAAATCAGACTATACCACTGGAAATTATCGTTGTGGATGACGGATCAAAGGATCAAACAGTTGCAATCTGCGAAGCAATTGGAGTAAAAGCGTTACGCCAAAGCCATAAAGGGCCAGGAACAGCTCGAAATCTAGGCGCTAAAAATGCGAAAGGTAACATATTGGTTTTCGTTGATGCTGATATGTTATTTGCTGCTGACTACATATCGAAGCTGATAGAGCCGATCATAAGTGGTGAGACGATTGCTACATGTCATTGGAATGAAATGGTAACCAACTGGCATAACCCCTGGGCTCGCTGTCAGACATGGTATTTCGGACATCCTGATAAAAGACGCACACCGTATGCTGTACATCCTCCTGGAAACGTATATCGGGCTGTAAGAAAGGTCTTCTTTCTGGATAGTGGAGGTTTTGCAGAAAATGAGGGTCGTGGAGATGATGGTTCCGTTGCACGCCGTACAGGGGTTAAGGCAAAAAGAGTGACAGACGCTATTTGTTATCATCGAAATGCTGAAGGACCGGGAGATATTTACTCAGACGCTGTATGGCGTGGCCGCCATAAGGCAGTTCATGAAAATGGCGGATTTCGCAGGTGTGTTTCAATAGTGCTCATTCACGGAAATCCGGTAAGGGGGATATTGAGAGGGCTTTTATTGGCTGTGGATAAGAAAGAACCGCGTATGGTTCTCTATTCCATAATCTACAACCTTGGTTATACTCTGGGAGTTTTGCGTGCGCTTTATAGCGGTTATTATTTAAAATAAATTTATGGTTATCTCACTTTGAAGATTGTACATTATTCTCATCAATTGGGGATGGGAGGTACGGAAAAATGCATGCAGTATTTCCTGGAATACTTGCACAATGGTGGATACGACTGCTACTGTATACACAATCGTCAGAAAACTGATGAAGTTGGTGGCTATAGAGAGAAACTTATCCGGGATATTTTAGGCCGGGAAAAAGTAATAGCCTATTCGTCTGAAGAAGATTTCTTCCGTATACTGGAAAGAATACAGCCAGATATCTTTCATGTTCACAGAAGTGGAAAGCCTGATGAGTTTCCTATTATTCCAAGGTTGAAAAATTATATAAACAAGTGTGTTGAAACAAATATCTTTGGGAGATTTGACCCTGCAAATATCATTGATTTGACTCTCTATATCAGTGATTATTTATTTAAAAAAGCTAGACATCCAAATAGAAAAACAGGTGTTATTTATAATCCTGTCAAGACACCTTCACATACAAAAAATCTAAGAAGTGTTCTTGGTATATCATCTTCGACATTTGTTATGGGTCGTATTGGAAGACCCGACGATTATATTTTCGACCCAATCTCTTTACGTGCCCTAAAGGTTATTGAAGAAAAAACCAATTATGACATCCTGTATCTTGTTCAGTCGCCTCCACCCATTATGATTAAAACAGCCCAGGATATGGGGATTAAGAAAATTCAGTTTTTAACTGTTCCTATTGTAACAGATGATGAGGTTACTTCATTTTACAATACAATTGATATACTTGCCCATGCTCGTAGAGATGGTGAAACTTTTGGGCTAAACATTGCTGAAGCCATGATTCATGGCAAACCCGTTATCTCGCATAAAAGCCGTAGAGCAAATGCACATAAATCCATTGTGAAAAAATGTGGTTTTTTCGTTAGAGAGGACAACTACAAGCAATATGCTAAATGTATTAGTGTGTTATATAATAAAAAAATAAAAACGACTGAAATTAGGTGAAAAGGGACGAAAATTTATTGTAGATAATTTCCTTCTGACAAATATTGGTAAGAAATTGGAAGCACATTATAAACAAGTGCTAACTTAATTGCATAAGATATTTTCATCATATATATATGCTTCGACGTTAACTCAGTCAAACGATAAGCAAAGATTGTTAGGATTAGAAAAATTAAAAGACAAAATTACTATCCGTGAACATATGCGACCGTCCGAAGGACGGGCTTAATCTGAGTCCCAATTAATTTGTAAATGAACTATGTGAGCAAGCCCAAGATAATAAACATCATGCCCCATGGTCCTGCTTATGGCTTTTCTCCAGATAAAAAGCCGGATGTATGGTGGGAAAAACCAGATGGCAGTTGGCTGGGCTTCTGGCCACGAGAATGGCTCGATATATTAGGGGAAGCGGTTTTAAAAGAAACTGATAAATATAACTGGGAGGTATGGCAACCTGATTACCGGGCTGATCAAATCTATTCAAAGACCCTGGAAACAGGCGTTATACACCGTTTATTCCCAGCCGAGGAGAAATTATATAGACCGGGAATCAGACCACAAAAAGGATTCTTTTCAGAAACAATGATTTCACATCTAAAAAGACTCCAAAACAATCCAATAATTTTGACACTCTATAGCACTTACGGTTTTCGTACGCCTTTTTTTAACGAAATTATAAAGATATTTGGGAATGCAAAGAAATTCCCGATTTTCTTTCGTGGTGGAGGCCAGTTTAAGGCGCCACTCAGCGAGATATTTGGTTTGCATAGACCTTTGACTTATTTATGCCTTATGGTTGAGCATTTTCAACTAAGAAAACTTATAAAGTACGTAGACGTAATCTCTGAGCAGTCTGAATCAGCATTGAGAGAGGTTAGAAAGGTATATAATGGCCGCATAGAGAAGCTCACGATGGGTTGTTATTTTGACTTTTGGATTCCCGTCCCCTCCCAAGAAATAAAAAGAAAGGTACGCAAGAGACTAAACATTATGGATAACCAAACTGTTTTTTTGGCTACAGGTAATTTTGTACCACTAAAACAGTTTGACAAACTTATAAAAGTCTTTCAGAAGCTTTCAGACCGAAATGAATTCTTGTTAATCATTGTTGGACATGGTGATAAAATCAATACACATTATCTTCATTCTCTTGCCAGGAAATTAGTCCTGCAGAAAAAGGTTATCTTTCACCCTTATGTAACAGGCAAAATCCTTCGATATCTTTACTGGGCATCGGATGTTTATATTTCAGTATCAACCGGGGAGGGAGGGCCCGCATCAGTTATGAAGGCTATGGCTTGTGGACTACCTGTCATATCCACACCAGTAGGTGAGACAGGAGATACAATGAGGAAACACGGCGTTGGAAAGTTTGTACCGATTAGAAATTATGATGAATGGACTAAGGCTATCTCAGAGATTCTTGATAAAAAAATACCAAAGACTCTTGATATCAGGATAGCCCAGGATGCCTACGATTGGCCCAATGTAGCAAAACGATTTATAAATGTATATCGTGATTTGTGTAAGAAGTATTATTGAATGTAATCTAAATTGAACGATTAGAGTAGCCGCAACCTTTAGGTTGCGTTACTTATGTAAAATTTCCATATAACCATCGGATGATGAGAAACGCAGGCTAAAGCCTGCGGCTACAGTAATATACAATAAAGAATCGCTAAATTAAATATAATCAAACAATTCCACATGAATTCTACTTTATATCTCGACAAGAAAATAATCATTTTTGAGAGTGATGATTGGGGAATGCTGGGGATACGCGACCTTGAGGTCTTTGAAAGGTTAAAGGCCAAAGGATATAAATTGGGGCAGAGAAATTGTGATTATTATTCTCTCGAGTTACCTGAAGATCTGGAGGCACTATACAGTGTGTTAAATAAGCATAGGGACGTCTTTAACCTTCCACCTATTTTTACCTGTAACTTTATTGTTGCCAATCCAGATTATGAAAAGATCATGAAAACCGGATTTAGAGAATTTCATATCTTAGACCTATCCCAGGGATTTCCTGGCCTGTGGAAAAATAGAGATCAATTGATAGATAAATATCGAAAAGGGATTGAGCTTGGACTGATTTATCCTGGCTATCATGGCCTTTGCCACTTCCGTTATGAAGCATGGCTAAAGGCATTGCAGAATGGGGAACTCGACCTACTTGACTGTATCAAGGAACATGTTAGTTACATTCCTTCTTTACGCCGCAATGACTTTAATTATGAGTATTTGGCAAACGTAAATCCTATTGTTTTCTTACCCCAGGGCGCACAGGAGGAGAGGGTAAAAAAGGGGGTTGAGGCATTTGAAAAGATATTTGGTTTTCAGCCTGTTGTTACTACTGCGCCACGATGTGCCTGGAATTGTGATACAGAAAAAGTCTGGCACAAATACGGCATTAGATATATCGGTGCTGGAAATAGGCGTATAGGTACGACATCTTTATCTAATTATCGGCTGGGCGAGAGAAATCAGTGGGACATGATCTATCTTATTCGAAATGTGAACTTCGAACCTATACGTAATAATGCCTGTCAGGATGCCTTTACTGAGATTGAATTCCTTTTCAATGCTCAACAACCCGCTATTCTTGAGACCCATAGCATTAATTTCTTCAGTTCCATTAAGAACTTCAGGAAAAAATCCCTTGAGAGGCTTGATCAATTGCTCTATCTAATTGAAGAAAAATATCCTGATGTTGTATACTTAAACAGCCAGCAATTTGGAGAAATACTTGAAAAAGGATTTTGTCAACTTAAAAATGGGCAACGTATGGAAGTTAAGACTTATCGGACAAATCTGCCTTATTTGGGCAAATTTCACTTCTATAAAAAGAAGGCTGCTTTAAAGAGACATTTTAGTAAAAAAAAGTGGCACGATATGTTTTCTGACAATTACAAGTTAGAGGGCTCCGAAGAGCAAAAAATATATTCGGACATTGCTTATGACACTAAAGAGCGGTTTTGTAGCTATTGGCATCAAATTAATGAAGTAATTTCACTAAATCCGGAGAAGGTTCTTGAAGTTGGTATAGGAAACGGATTTGTCTCAAGATATTTAAAAGACAAAGGTATAAACATCCTTACATTAGATATTAACAGTGTATTGAAACCGAGTGTAGTTGGCTCTGTTATGGCATTGCCATTTACCAATGAATTTTTTGACGTTATCACATGTTATGAAGTTTTGGAGCATTTACCTTATAATAATTTTTCAAGAGCATTAGAAGAAATTTATCGTGTTTCGGGTAAATATGCTATTTTATCTCTTCCTGATCTTACCACCTATTATAGGTTTCATATAGAATTACCAAGAATTAAGCCGATTAAAAAACTTATTCCACACCCATTGCACAGGCCTACACCTCTTAAACTTGGTGGTCAACATTATTGGGAAATAGGTAAGTCCGGCTATCCGTTCAATAAAATAAAATATGATATTGAGCAAGTAAGATTTAATGTTCTAAAAACATATAGGGTTTTTGAATGGTTCCACAGACTCTTCGTGATAGAAAAAAGAAATTTTGATTAATTGCTTTAAAAACCGCTAGCGTGAGTTTACGAATTAGCCGTGGCTAATTCTGCAACTTATAATACTATAACAAGTTACAGCATCCAGTCCTTCCCCCTAACTTGGCAAGTAATGCTTCATTTTAAATAAGTCGAAGATTCGTTTCTGCACCTTATCCATTTTGCTAACAATCGACTGGGTTGCTGGTTTTTTCTTTCCATTTGGGAAAACATTTCACTAA
>MAYW01000204.1 GCA_001723765.1 Candidatus Scalindua rubra | reverse complement strand
TACGTTTGTTTTTGGATCAAGTTTTTTGATCTCTTCAAGTGTCTTAAATCCATCTATTCCGGGCATTACGACATCAATAAACATAATGTCAAAATGTGTTTTTTTAGCCATCTCTATTGCTGTATGACCGTCTTCAGCTACATCAACTTTGTATCCTCTATCTTCCAATATTCCTTTTAATGTTTCGCGAATAGAGAATTCATCGTCAACTACAAGAATGGTAGTCTTTGACACGTCTTCTTTTATAACTCTCAAGATTAGGTCTATATCTAGGGGCTTGTAAAGTATTGCTTGTGCTCCTAGCTTTACCGCTTCTTTCAAAAGATCTTCATCAAAAAAAGCAGTCATTAAAAATACAATAGTATCAGGACTGATTCTCTTAATCTCTTTAAAGGTCTCTATGCCGTTAATTCCAGGCATTTTCAAATCTACAAAGGCGATTTTAAAATTCGTTTTTTTGACTGTTTCTATTCCTTTGTAACCATCCTCAGCCACAACAACATTGTACCCCTCATCCTCCAGAATTCCAGCCAGGGTAGTTCTTATTCCTGGTTCATCATCAACAACTAATATGTTTATTTGCTTTATCATCTTATCCCCTTAACCCGAACGAGTCGGATTAAGTAGAGAGTAGATAGTAGAGAAAATCTTGTGTTGAATTCATTTCAGTATAGAATATTTACTTTTTTCTCTCTACTTGCTACTTGCTACGCTCTACTATTTATGCTGGACACTTATTTTCTGCAGAGCTAAGCCAAAGCTGAGCTTAGCTTAGTCAGCTTTGCCAAAACTGGTCAAAATATTTTACTAAGCGCCTAATGGCAGCTTTATGAACATATTTGTACCTTTACCTTCCTGGCTTTTCACATCGATAGTTCCGTTATGTTTTTGAATTATTCCATTACATACAGCCAATCCTATCCCTGTTCCCTTGGGTTTTGTTGTGTATAGTGGATCAAATATTTTTTTGACCTCTTTCTCAGGAATACCACACCCTGAATCGGTTATCTCTATCTCTACAAAACCTTTTGATTCTCTTGAGCTGATTCGCAATTCACCACCATCCGGCATTGCCTGGCATGCATTTTCAATCAGATTTATCAATACTTGACCTATTTGATTTGCGTCTATCATTACCATGGGTAAATTCGATGTGAAATTTTTGGATAGTTTTATGTTTTTAGCTATCTCTACTCTTGATAGCGCTTCATTAACAACTATTGTAATATCGGTCGCAATTCTTGTGGGTTTTGTGACACGGGTGAACCCTAAAAGATCATTGATAATTTTAGAACTCCTATCTATTTCAATATCCATAATGTCAAGAAATTGTATGACCTTTTCATCAATGTCAGGCAGTACTTTCCTGGATAATTTCCTTTTCAAAAGGAAAACGGCATTTTTAATGGCGCCGAGCGGATTTCTTAACTCATGACTTACTCCGGATGCTAATGTACCTAAAGCGGCCAGTTTTTCTTTTCTTATTAATTGTTCTTGTGTTTCCTCTAGTTGTTTGTTTGTCTGAACCAACTCGACATTAATTGATGATAGTTCCTCGTTTACGCCTTTAAGCTCCACCATAACACCTTCTTTTTCATCCATAAGTTGTTTTAGGCTTTTTGTCATTTGATTAAATCGAGACGCAAGCATTCCAATTTCATCTTTTGATCTAATTTCAACTCTTTGGTCTAAGTCCCCAGACGCCACTCTATCAGTTATTTTTACAAGATTTGCAACGGGTTTTACAACACTCTTTACTATGAAATATGAAACTCCTATGCCGACCAATATGATTATAACCCCCAATGGTATGCTGCTAGTCCACAAAACAGTTTGCATTTTGTTATTAATTCTTTCTGGAGTCAAACCGATTTGAACGGTTCCAAGAAGTTTCTTTCCACTTTCATCATAATCCTCATCTAAGCCAAAAATTTGTGCAGCAAATTCTTCTTCGGTTATTGTACGTTTTTCATAAATTGGCACAACGAAATTGTAAAATTGTTCATTACTTTCCGTAAAGAGGATATTAAAAACAGGCTCAGTGGTATCCTCAATATTTTGATATACTGGTATGTTCTCAATTTCTGTTTTAATCCACGATTCTTTTTCTTCAAGTAAGACATAATCCGGAACTAGCAATACACGCCAATAAGCCAGCTCCCGTTCTCTGTCAAGGTTGCGCAGCCTAGTTATCGGTTCATCAAAAAATACCTTTTGCGCAACACTCATGGAATCTTTAACCTCCCCATCCTGTGCGAGTTGAGCTATTAATGAATAACCACGTTTCTTAAGCTCTTCTTCAAGCTGTTTTTTTGTTTGGGTGGAAAAATACCAACTACTAGCTGCACCTATGGACGTAATTAATAGACTGATGAAAAAAATAAATTTGAATCTGATACCAATCATGAACATTTTACATTCCCATATTAAAAGTTTAAGGAAATATAATTACGTGTGGTTCTCCCCGGACTGCCTTTAGTTCTAATCCAAGCTCTTCTGCTGTATTGGAATTTATGGCTAATTTAAACTTATCTGGATTGACTATACCGAGCGAGCCTGGAGAAGGCAGACTTAATACTTCTTTGGCTAATTGAGCTGCTTGTCTTCCAACGAATTTGTAATCTGAAAACACAGCCGCTAGGGCGCCTGCCTTCACAAAGACATCTGATGTACATAACAAAGGGATCTTGTTTTCGATTGCAGTGGATTTTATAAGACCAAAAGATTTCTTAGTGACTACGGTACTGTCAGGTAATAACCATAGGGCATCAATCTTGCTAATTAGGTTCTCCAGGGCCTCAGATACCATTTTTGAAGATTTTATTTCATATTTAACTAAATTTATACCTGTATCTTTTATTTTTGATTCAGCGTTTTTAATAATATTTCCTGTCTTGGAAGGGTCGTAAATTACACCTATATCTTGGAGTGAATCTAAAATATTTTGATACCCCTTCAATTGTTTCTCTATAGTAATTTCTGTAGCAATACCCGTTATGTTTGGCCCTATAAGTTGAAATCTTTCATGATTAATTACCATACAGAAGACTATGGGAATATCCTTGAGTTCTTCTTTTGCAATAGTTGTTGCCAGAATACCTATTGTCAAAATAACATCTGGTTTATCCTTCCTGATCTTACGTACTATCTTATGTCCTATCTTCATCTTGCCATTCAGATCGTAAGTGGATTTTATGGTGATATTGTTTTGAATGCATTCGGCTTTGAATCCTTTCATGACTTCGTTGTATGCAGAGAGGTTCTGACTCTTAATTACCGTTGCTGTTTTTTCAGCGTAGGCACAATATGTGCAGTGAAAGAGTATTGAAAAAACAATAATAAAAACAGAATATATGTGGTTCTTTTTAATCATCACTCAAAATTTACCTTAACGCAGAGCTTATTAGGGAACTTTGCATTCCTGGCGAGAGGAAAAAAAGGGTTCTCACGCAAAGCCGCTAAGAACGCAAAGGGAAAAAAGACTTTTATCTTTTAATTTATTTTTGTATTTTCTTAGCGATCTCTGCGGCTTTGCGTGAGAAACATAAACATACATAATTAATAACTCCTTTCCTTATTTTACAGCAATCTTTATAACCCTCTGCGTCCTCTGCGCCTCTGCGTTAAAATAAAAGGCTAAAGCCTTAACTCCCTTTGCCTTAAAAACGCTTTTTAAAATTTGTAGCGTAATTCAACGACAAACGATCTTCCTGGTTGTGGATAATCGGCAGGAACTGTATCTTGTGGAGCTGGGTCGTCATAACTTTTGTCAAAAAGATTAAAAACTGATCCTCTAATCTCAAAGTTGTCCATGAAATTTCTTCCGATGAATGTTAGATTTACGAGTGCATAAGAGGGCAGATCTCGTCTGGTATCACCATCTTCTCTTGGTCTCGGCCCACTGATAAAACTATGTAAGTGGGCATTTGCATACTTCCAGAACCCTACATTTACACCAAGATTCGCCTTGTGTATTGGAACATCAGCTAACCGATTTCTCTCCCTTGTTTCTTCTGCATCCTGAAAAGTATAATTAGCATAGAAATAATTATCACTTCCAAAATCGCCCTTTAATTCAGCCTCAACTCCCTTTATCCTTGCTCCACCTAAATTTTGAAACTGGTCAGGATCTGATGCTGTGTCCAAAACAATCCTATCTCTTATTCGGTTAAAAAAGTAATTTATGTTGCCCCTTATGTGACTGGTGAAATTATATCCTAACCCAACCTCGACTGTATTTATCTTTTCGGGGTCAAGGTTGGGGTTACCTATCCTGACAGGGTTATTTGTAGTGAACAATTCTTGAAAACTAGGTGCCCTGAATGCAGTTGCAAAAAGGAGCTTCAGGTGTGCATCCTCTATAAATCTCCATATAAATCCAAACCTTGGATTGGTCGTGCCTCCGAATCGTGTAAATCGGTCATGTCTCACACCAACCGTTAAATCAATGTCTTTTGTAATATTCCACTCATCTTGCAGATAGAGAGTCAATATCTGCCTTGTTGCCTTTCTGGTAAAGGGAAGGTCTTTTGAGAAGTCAGTCATTGAGGCCAGGGGAGCATTTGTTACAGGATGAAAATTGAATGAAGATCTTATATCATGCTGGTGAATCCACTCATACTGGAAACCAAACGTTAATTCATTTCCTTCAAATACGTTGTAATTGAGTTGATTTTCGAAGCCAATAGTCCTTTGCTTAAATGTTGTGAGCCCCTTCTGGCCATCAGGAAAGGGCCTTCCAAATGAGTCTACAAAGCCATCAGGACGCTGTTCAAATAAAGGGTCCCAGTTAAACTGGTCATAATATATTTTTGGTATTATGATAAATTTTTCACCCAGGCCTAATCTATAAATCAATTCAGTAAATATGTAAGTAGTTCTTAATATCGTTTCATCATTGAGCGCATCACCGACACCTATATAATCTTTTCTCCTCTTCTTCGTATATTTTCCCTTAATTTCCAGATTATTATACGACAGCTTTAAATTCAGATCTGTCTTTTCCTTTCTATTTTTAGACCTTCCTGGGCTTTTAGAGAAGGTATTCGGGAAAAGAATATCCTGTTTAATCTTTTTGCTAAAACCTTTAGTATCAAAGAAATCAAAAAATCCGGAAATTCTTAAATCTCCGTATTCTTTACCGAATAACATGTTATAATTCTGTGTATCAAATGTTCCGCCACTCGTTGTCCATTGAAAGCCATCTATATCGTCCGTATCCTTTGTTATAATGTTAACAACTGCGAGGAGCGCATTCTGGCCGTACAAGGCTGAACCGGGCCCCCTAATAATCTCTATCCTTTTTATGTTCTCAACGACAAGATCCTCGTGATTATTAGTAATCCCACCACTCCATACATCATTGATGGAATGTCCATCTATCAAGACCTTCACCTTTTGTGAAGCGCTGTCAAGTATACCTCTTGCTGCAATCTCTTTTTTTCCTGTTACGGACAAAGAAGTATCAAATCCAGGTACTATATCCAAAACATCTGTCAACGTCCTCAAACCCAATTGTTTTATCTGCTTGGCCGTAATCACACTCATTATTGCTGGAGATTTCAAAACAGTCCTGGGTCTTTTTAAGGCACTGACAACAATCTCCTCCTCCGTAAAGATTGCAAATATATCTTCAAGCCCTGTTTCCTCGTCCTGTGCAGATGAATTTGCTAAATAAGAAAGCATAAAACATAACAACGAGAACAGGATAAAACCATATTTTAACATACTTTTACTATTTAAAATTTCATTATTAAATAGTTTTAATTCATTATATATAATTAAATTTATATATGAAAAACAAAAAACATGCCAAAAGGAGTGAAAAAATTTGATTGGTTTTAGACAAAATCCATAATTCTTTAAGCTCTGAATAAATAAGAACTTACGCAATTTTAATCTAATTTTTTATTATTTATGCTTTTAATTGGTTTGATAGAAACGTGTCATGGCACAAAAGTGTGACATCACAGAAGTGTGACATGGCACACTTTATGAGGCAAGGTAATTGTTCAAAGTCTTGTGTGTTTTAAGTAATTCCTTTCCTGTTCTCTCTCACTTTGATACTGGTGGATTTATTTTGTATACCCGCTTTGGAGATAGCTATTGTAGATACTGGTCTGTCACTTCAGATACTATTATCTACAAAAAACATAATCTTTTGATATAACACAACAGGGAAAATCAGCCTTGTGATCAAACCCTCATGCCCTTTCAGGGCACCACGAAGCATGAAAACATGTCCCTGAATCTAGTTCAGGACAGGCACTGACGAAAGTAATGTCATCATGTAAATGGGGATTGAATTGTGTAAATAAGTTAGAGCGTCACAAGTTGTCATTCCCTGCCCGACAGATGGCAGGCGGGCCGACCACGATCGGGAATCTATTTTCGTGTTAAAGTATAAAATTTAGCTGAAAAGCTGATTTTAGATATTTAATCTTCCCTCGTGTTGTAACCCAGACATATAACACCCGAATCAGCGGGGCGCTATTGCGTATTCGCTGCAGTCGGTTGTTAGGTTGATTTTTTTATTTTGCCAATGATTTCCCAAGACCCCTGATTAGGCTTTGAACTAAAATTATTAGATTGCCGTCATTCGTATGATAATTTTTTATAACTTTTACTTCCCCAGAATGCATATCCTGAATACAAATATTTCCATGCCCTTTTAACAATATTATATTGAATTGCTTCGTAACCCAATTGCGACACGAGACCTCTCATTGAAACATCAGATGGTGCATGAATAATACATGGATAAGAGTTGGTGAATACATTTTTGAAGCGATTCTTCGTGAGGGTTAAATCAGACTCACGCCTTATGCAAGTAAATATCTCACAGTTGTAATCAATAAAAACTTTTCCCTTCAAGTATAAATAAGTAAGAAACGTCTGATCGTTTGTTGAGTTTTTTATCCATGGATTATTCAGTAACTCTAGCGTGAGTTTACGAATTAGCCGTGGCTAATTCTGCAACTTATAATACTATAACAAGTTACAGCATCCAGTCCTTCCCCCTAACTTGGCAAGTAATGCTTCATTTTAAATAAGTCGAAGATTCGTTTCTGCACCTTATCCATTTTGCTAACAATCGACTGGGTTGCTGGTTTTTTCTTTCCATTTGGGAAAACATTCAATAC
>MAYW01000203.1 GCA_001723765.1 Candidatus Scalindua rubra | reverse complement strand
TGCAAACGTAATCAGGAGACTTTTAAATAAATGAGTATTATCGATGATGCATTAAAAAAATTCAAGCTGGCCTTGCCAAGAAAAAAGAGAAGGACATCTCAAAAACTGATGACAAACTCCATAGACACCAAGATGGTCAAGAAGGCATTGTGTCTGGTCAGGTCAAAAAGAAAATAATTTGGTATAAAAATATTTATGTCCTACTTTGCATTTCTGTTGCTGTTGGTGGTATTGTTTACACGGCGTTAGATTTTTCCGGTCAACCAGATTTGCCTATAAAACCAAAGTTGACAGATCAATCTTCTTTGCCAACACAAAAAAAGGTTGTTCCGCCTAAAACCGACCAAACTAAACTTGTTCCTGCAGATGGAAAGGAGTTAACCGAACAATATACTAAAGGATTAGACTATTATAAACAGGGAAACTATAAGGAAGCAATGGAGTGGTATCTTAAGGTTGCCGTAAAGGGGCACGCAGCAGCACAGTTCAATATAGGTGTTCTGTATTCGAAAGGTCAAGGGGTAGAGCAGGATTACAAAGAAGCCGTAAAGTGGTATCGCAAAGCCGCTAAACAGGGACATGCAGAAGCACAGTTCAATATGGGTGACAAATATGAAAAAGGCCAGGGTATAGATCAAGACTACAAAAAGGCGGTAAAGTGGTATCGTAGAGCCTCTAAACAGGAACATGCAGAAGCACAAAATAGTTTGGGAATTATATATGTTAAGGGTCAGGGCGTAGAGCAGGATTACAAAGAGGCGGTAAAATGGTTTCGCAAGGCTGCTGAACAGGGACATTTACAAGCACAATATAACCTGGGTACCATGTACTCTAAAGGTCTGGGAACAGAGCAAGATTATGATAAAGCCGCACAATGGTATCGCAGAGCTGCTGAACAGGGATATGCGCAATCACAAACCATTCTGGGTTTAATGTACTCTAAAGGTCAGGGGGTAAAGCAAAATTACAAGGAAGCGGTCAGGTGGTATCGCAAAGCCGCCAAACAAGGATACATAAAGGCGCAATTCAATCTAGGCGTCATGTACTCAGAAGGTCAGGGAGTAGAGCAGGATTACAACGAGGCGGTAAAGTGGTATCGCAAGGCTGCTGAGGGGGGACATGCACAAGCGCAAGCCATGCTTGGTTTCATGTATCATAAAGGTCAGGGAGTGGAACAGGATTCTAAAAAAGCGGTAAAATGGTATCGCAAGGCCGCTGAAAAGGGAGTTGATTATGCAAAGGAGGCTTTAAAGAGTTTAGAATAGAATTAAGCAAAACTGAAATCTGAGGTGGAACCGACACAAAGATGTGTACATGGTCTTTTGATACATACCCCTTTAATATCCTTAAATCATTAGCTTTTAAATCCATTTTTATGGTGGACATGATTGAAGCTGTATTCATATTATGTGACCTTCAGAACTGGTAACTTAAGTTTTTCTTTCCATACTTTCGCATATTCCTCAGAACCGAAATTCCAACATCAATGTGTAAACTCGTATATTTCTTAAAATTTGTCAGCAGTATATACGGTTGAAATTCATCAGATGAACTTCCTGTGTAACGTTCCAATGTGCTGATTCCTACTCAATCCCGCGTGAGTTGATTGATCTGATCAATGTCACTTTTTGATAATTTTGCCATATCTATTATTCATAAATATTTATTTACTATGTAAGACTCATGCTATTAGCATGTCAACTATAAACAATCGCTGTTGTCCCTATTTATCGAGTCAAGTTCATCCTGTGGCTATGTGATCAATTGTTGTTGCCATTTGAAGCTTGACTCATTGAACCTTCTTCGATGTCCTTTTTCTTCCCGATTCTGTAAGCGTCAACAACCCCAATGATCCAGCAGAGAATTACCAACAACAAGACGGGATTGAATATGAGGCTCCCAGAAGTGGTGGATGCCTGGTTGGCTGCGTTCGAGATGGTGCTTATACTGATTTCCCCACCCTCCGACTTAATCTTCTCCAGGATGGCAAGGGCGTGTTGTACTGCTTTTACTACAACTACGGACAGACAGATCAAAACCGTAAGCATTATGACAGCGCCCTGTTTATAGTGTTTTAGAACAACCTGACCCAGGCCTGGAAATATCAAACCTGACAAGAAGGCTCCCTTTAATGAATTATTCATTGTGTCTTTCTCTGATACCTCTCTCTATCTGCCAGAAACACATAAGTTAGTATAAAGTTTCTGGATAATACTACTATTATAGTGATATCCAGAAAAACCAGATTTGCTACTTTATGGAGAAGCATGGGTAAAGTTCATTTATTTACATCCCTGTAAAAGTAAACTTTATTTAAGACTGCTTAGATGTCTCTCTACTGTATCTATGAGTTTGTTCATATCATAAGGTTTTGTTATATACTCATCGCCGCCACAGGCAAGGCCTAATTCTTTGTCAGCCTTCATTGTCCTGGCACTAACAATAATAATGGGAATGTGCTTAAACTTAGCGTCAAACTTTAACAGCCTGCAGAAGTGGTAGCCGTCTATATTTGGCATCATAATATCTAGGATTACAAGTTGTGGATGTTTCTCCCTGGCAAGAGTTAACGCATCCTTCCCATTTGTAGCTATAATGACCTCATGGCCCTTTGCCTCCAAAAACCTTTTTAGAAGCTCACATGCCTTTATCTCGTCGTCCACAACTAATATCTTGCTCATAACCAACAATCCTTTCGCTCGATGCAATCAATGCGCTTCGTATAGATGGACCGTTTCCAGCCGAGAAAATTCCGATTTTAGCGGGAGAAAAACCAAGCCATAGTTTTATTATCGACTTGAAGGTAGCCAACCCCACACCAGCAGGTAGACCAAATAACCACCATTTCAGCGACCAGGCTAGTCGTTTCTCGAACGTACATTTACTTTGTGTACAGAACAAATAATACCAAAGTTTTAGGAATGTTGGCTATCTTTTTTTTTATAAATATTTATGGATTATATGGACTAAAGGAAGACATTAAGGTAGAGTTATTTATTATTTTGTTCTTTTGCTCCTTCTTTAGAGTCTCGCGGTAAACGTCCAATCCAGACATTACCAGTAACTAGATGCCATTCGAGTCCTTGAATCTTGGGAGCTTTATCTGGTGTATGGTTAATTATAAGTCTATCTTCAGGTTTCATTTTTTTTACCCATGGCTCAAATGTTTTAAAATGGCCGAAATTCCGTTGTATATTACGATAAATTTTCAGATCTTCTGGAGGCATAATTATTGGTTCAAATCCCAGTATATAGCGCCAGGGTGCATGAGGATTTTTTAAAAATGTTTGGTAAAATATGCGCATGCTATTACTATATACAATACCGCCGGGGTCAGGAAGCCAGAGAGCGTGGTCGGGATTATCAAGATGAAGATATTTTATACTCAGATTGTGTGTCCAGCGCCTTCCTGAATCATTGGTGACAGCAATATATAAGGTTCCCAATATGCCTATGGTTATTAAGACTCTACGCCAGGATAAATGATTTATCTTTTCTTTAAGGACTTCCTGGTATTCCAATGACATCCAGGCAATGGTTGCCGTCATCCCCCAATCAAGCCAGAACCTGTTTGATACAAAGCCTAATGCCCAACCTGAAACTGCCAGTATAAAAACCGGGTTATCAATAATTTTAGAATTCCATGAACCACGCATTTTACGCCATGCTAATATTATTGCTACGACCATAACCATTAAAACGTCACCTCTGGAAGATTGGAATTCTCCTACCAGCATGTGTTGAAAATCATGACTTCCAAAGGCATGAATTACGTGAAGAATATTTTGCTTTAAAAGTAGATAAGGATGTCCCGTAAATGATGCACCTAATACTATTCCGATAATAGTCGAGAAGCTAACGAGAATACCCGCACGCCATTCACGCGCCATAAAGAAACATATAACTGGCAATGCAAGTAGGTACCATGCGCAGTGGATCCACGTTGATGCAGCCATCAACAGCGTCAGAAATATCAAGAACTTGTAAGGTAATTTTTTACTACGAAGTTTTGGCCATAAAAAACATAATACGAGAACTACGGACATAGTAAAAATATATGGTCGCCCAAGGAGTAAACGCCCTAATAAACCAGGTCCGGCGATAACGAAGGTAAGCATGGATATAGGCCATGCCTCGGGACGATCCAACAACATTAAGGGTACCAGAGAGAACAGTATAAACAGGGAAATTACAGAAATATCAACTAAATGGTCAGTGCTATAATTCGTTGCCTTATAAATAATATTCAATATGGCGTGCCATCCAGGATGACTGTCCATTTTAACATCGTCACGAAGCACAAGAATTTCATCCCAATCTTTCCCTGAGACAACTTTTGCTGCATGTCTGTTGGCATCATCACCAGGCATATATCCATACCCGATTATTCTGGCAGGAATAATACCGATGATGGCAACAAGGAGGCAAAGAACAAGAGGTCGCACCATAAGAGAATGTTCAAAATGTGGTTTTGAGGTTGTTTTCTTTTCTAGTTCCATAGGTTGCGAGAATAATAGTAAAACAATTAGGAAAATACAAACCCTTTTTCTAAAGTCAGAATTCTAAGTTTCTACCAGAAAAAGTTCGTCCTCTCAAAGATTAGAGAGGAGTATGAGCGCAAATCATTAACATGTTTTGGTTATTTGATTTGATCGGTACAACGCTCATATTTTAATGACCATTTTTTTAATTTGATACAACAAAAAGTCTTTACATTTAAGAAAAAAATCATTATATTAAATGTTAATAAGTCTTTTGCTTTTCAGAAGATAAATAGTTTTTGAGAGAAAAAAATGGCAAAAGGAAAATTAATTGGAAATATATTATTAGAAAAGAATCTTGTAAATGAAGACCAGATAAATGAGGCTCTTAAGGTACAGAAAACAAGTGGTAAGCCATTGGGGAATATATTAGTTGAGCTTGGTTACATAACAAGTAGTTTAATTACAGAAGCCCTCAATATTGCCCAAAAGAGAGAGGAGCAATTAGCACAACTCCTTAATGTTTCTTCCGACATGGTCAAAGAGATGGAGTTAACGTCCTTGCTTAAATATACTATGGATGAGGCGGTTCGGATATTAGATGCCGATAGGTGTACCCTGTATTTGGTGGATGAAAACGCTAATGAACTCAGGAGTTTTATAGCACAACGGGCTGAGATTCAAGAGATACGAATGCCTCTTGGCAAAGGTGTGGCAGGTTATGTAGCAAAGACTGGAGAAATGGTTAATCTTGAAAATGCATACAAGAGCCCTCTCTTTGATCCAAAAACAGACGAGGAAACAGGATACAAAACTCGCACCATTTTGTGCATTCCTTTAAAAAGCAAGAATGATAAGATAATAGGGGCGCTCCAGGCTCTTAACAAAAAGGGAGGTGGTACTTTTAGTTTCAATGACGAGTGGTTATTTAAATCTTATGGTAGTTGTGCTGCTAACGCAATATCGACAGTTTTGTCTGACGAAGAGGTTAGTTCAGACACTAAAGCCGCAGAAAATATGGAAAGGCTCAGTCTCACTGTAGAAAATATACCAGATGGGGTAATAATGATTAGCAAGGAAGAGGATTCAGTAGTGGTAAATCCTGCGGCAAGATGGATGTTGGGTTTTGAGATTAATAAGACTTTGGACAAGAAAGATACTCTAGAGAGGTTCAGAGAAATAGGCCTTGTGAATGTGTTAAAATGGTTGGAAAGTGATATAGAAGATATATTTCCTCAAGAAGTAATCATTCGGGAACCTGAAACTAGGGTGATAATGATTGATTTTGCCGATATAGGGAGACATGCTAAAGGTGAGAACAAGAAAGGTTTTGTTGCTGTTTTAAAAGATATTACAAAAGAAAAGGAAATTGAAAGAATTAAATCCGAATTCATAGCTATTGCCTCTCATGAGTTTATCTCCCCCATTACGTCTATTAAAAATGCCACAAGCTTGCTCGTACAGGGCACCCTGGGCCCCAATACAGATTCCCAGAAAAAGTTCTTAAAGATGATTGAGGATAGCACGGAATATCTTGCGTATTTAACTACCACACTATTAGATTTATCTCTTATAGAATCAAATAGGATGCATATAAAGCTAGATAAGGTAAACCTTAGTCAGATTGTAAAGAGTGTTGTAGAGAATACACAATACATGGCGAAAGAAAAAGAAATTTCCCTCATTGTTAAAGATGATAACCCTCCTCCTGTACTGGCAGATCCTTACAGGACAAGACAATCGATGCTGGCCCTTCTGGATAACGCCTATAAGTTTACACCAAATGGTGGAGAAATCGTGGTTAATATAAAGTTAACAGAGAAAAAGATGGGGACCGACATTAAAGATAATGATTCAGATGCTGAAGTAAATACAAAACATCCTGAGAAAGAAGTAGAGTTTAGTGTTAAGGATAATGGATTGGGGATATCTCTTGAAGAACAGGAGAAAATATTCGAAAAATTTTATCAAATAGAAAGCGCCATAACCCGGGAGAACTATGGTATGGGGCTGGGTTTGAGCATATGCAAGGATATTGTAGAGGCACAGGGAGGAAGGTTATGGGTAGAGAGTAAGAAAGGAGAGGGCAGCAGGTTTGCTTTTACATTGCCCGTATACGAATGACAGATAAGAAGCAATTGTTGCTGGTTGAGGACGATCTATATAGTTCAGAAACATTAAAGTTTGCTCTAGAGGCCAAAGGGCATGAAGTAATAATAGCCACAAACGGGAAGGATGCATTAACTCTTGTTAGGGAAAAACACCCTCAACTTATTATACTTGATATCATGTTGCCAAAAATGGACGGATATCATTTCTGCAGGTTGGTAAAGTTTGATGCCAGGTTTAAGCATATACCCGTTATTATTGTCAGTTCCAAGATACAGGAAGCTGACATGAAATTGGGTCTTGCTTGCGGTGGAAATGAGTATATAACGAAGCCTTATGATATAAATAATCTTATAAGTTTGGTAGAGAGATATCTAAATAGCTTAAATTAACTCCTTTTTATTGCAGCTTGTTCGGGTTAGTCTCTAAATCGACAATTTCTTGCTTTTTTTGACTGCCCGTCCGAACGGATTCATCCGGGCGGGGAAATTGTCACCTTAGACTGTTTTACCACACCTTCGGTGTGTTAAAGAAAAAATGTTTAATAAAAGCTTTTATAGACAAGTTTTTTTAAAGTAACAACCCGGTTGATCCAAAATCAAACAACTTTATAATTTAGCTATTCTTTATACTAATAAGGGAAAGT
>MAYW01000202.1 GCA_001723765.1 Candidatus Scalindua rubra | reverse complement strand
GAAATTGAAATAATGACATCGGTTCTCTTTGAGCCATCGTGGAAACTTCCTCTGTTTGTTGACTTGGTTAGTTTTAAAAGAAGTATACCACAATGGTGAGTTAACTCAATAGCCATATTTAATAATAACTCTCAAATATATAAAGAGTTATTGGATTTGCTTGATTTTGTAAATAATCTGATTAAGCAACAAAATTAAGAGGCCGTTATAGTGTGGAAAATGAAAAATGTAGCATGTTTGGCACAATATTGTGCCATGCCATAAAAATGTTGGTATAAAAGTGTGGAATGGCACAAATGTGTGCGGTACAAAAGTGTGGAATGGCACACTGCAAGAAGTGGGTATTATGGATGATTTTATATATTTCGCATCTTGATTTTATGCTCTTTAATCTTTCTGTATATGCTGCGTCGGCTCATACCCAATAGTCGGGCTGCCATGGTCTTATTCCATGCGGTCTTTTCAAGCGCCTGTAGGATTGCCCGTCTTTCGTCGGCACTTGTGTCTTCGGGATAAAATGTCTTAGTTTCAATAAGCTTCTCAAATGCAGATGGTAGATGGTTAAGGGTAATGGTTTTCTGGTGGCACAGGATAAATGCATGTTCCAGTATATGTTCAAGTTCCCTGACATTACCAGGCCAGGAATAATCCATAAATATTTTTTGGACATCTGTAGATATACCCACAATCTTCTTGCTTGACTTTTTATTGAATTTATTCAAAAAGTGATTTAAAAGTAACGGTATGTCTTCTTTTCTTTCCCTCAGTGGTGGCAGGTTTATTTCCACAACATTAAGGCGGTAATAAAGATCTTCCCGGAATTCACCATGTCTGATTTTTTCACGCAGATCCTGATTGGTACTAGCAACCATCCTGACATCAACCTTAACGGGTGTCGACTCTCCTACTCGCTCAAAGGTTTTTTCCTGTAACACTCTCAATAGTTTTATTTGTATTTTGGGTGATATGTCACCGATTTCATCCAGGAGAATAGTGCCGCCATCTGCCATCTTAAATCTACCAATACTATCCTTAATGGCGCCAGTAAAGGCGCCTTTGACGTGTCCAAAGAGTTCACTTTCAAGCAAATTGTCCGATAAGGCTGAACAATTCACCTTAACCAGGGGTTTATGGTTTCGTCCTCCTCTGTAATGTAACGCTTCAGCTACTAATTCTTTGCCTGTGCCACTTTCTCCAGTGATCAGGACTGTAGTTTGAACGTCAGCAAGGTCTTCTACGTAAGAGTAGATTGCCTGCATCTTCTTGCTTTTGCCTATGATATTATGGAAGCGTTGACGTTCTCTCATTTCTCTCTCGAGATCGGCCAGATGAGTTTCGTCTCTTACTACTAAGACAGCTCCGGTGAATGTTCCTTTATTGTTCATGAGTGGGTATGTAGTAACGGTTACAACTTGCTGCGGGCATAATTTGTGTTTACATTCAAAACGGTATATTTCTACTGGTTTTTTTTCCTTAACAGTTTCTTCAAGGGCGTCTACGCACCTTCCATCACAATGTTTTGGGAGCGACTTAAATGACTTTCCGACGCAATCACGAGATAAGTTGCAGATGTCTTTGGCTGCTTCATTGATTTCTATCACAGATAAATCTTTATCTACCGTGATAATTGAATCCTTTACACTCTTGAAGATAGCCTCAAGGTTTGAACGGTATTTTTCCTTTTCGTCTGTCAGCGCTTTATGCTTTAATGCTGTCTTTGTAAGGCGCATTAATGAATCCAGTTGTACAGGTTTGGAAACGTAGTCGAAGGCGCCCAGCCGAAGCGCCTCTGATGCAGTATCAATTTCAGGAGCTCCCGTAATCATGACAACTGGACAGTTAAGTTTTCTTGCCTTAATTTCTCTCAAGATATCGATTCCAGTTTTACCCTTTAAAATGATGTCTGAGAATATCAAATCGAAATTAGATTCATCAATCATGGCCAGGGCTTCATCGTAATCGCCAGCAGTTGACACCTCATATCCTTCATCTGAGAGAAAGTCTTCAAAGGTAAATCTGATGTTCTCTTCGTCATCGATTATGAGGATTCTTGCTTTCATATTTTTGTTATTGATCGATCTTTAATTGGTCTCTAAGTCGACAATTTCTTGCTTTTTTTGACTGCCCGTCCGAACGGATTCATCCGGGCGGAGAAATTGTCACCTTATAGACTGTTTTATCACGCCGTTCGGCTGAGCCCTTCGATAAGCTCAGGGCGGTGAGCGTGCCGAATCCGCTCACGCCGATGCCTTCTGTGTGTTAAAGAAAAATGTTTAATGCTTGTCCTCATGAAAATGGGGAACAATTCAAACAACTTTAAAATTTAGCTATCATTTGTTACATAAACATGACCAGCCTTTCTTTCGAGAGGATTCCAGAATTGGAATCCTCTCGAAAGAGAGGTCTGCCTCCTAATCTTTGTACTAATAAGGGAAAGTTTGAAAACCGTAGGTTTTCATTTAACAACCTGATCGAGCCAGAACCAAAAAGGAAATAGATATCTAAACATGTTCTGGCTCGATCAGGTTGGGCCAAGAGCGTATCATGGCACAAAAGTGTGACATAAAAAAATTATAACATGGCACACTTTATGAGGCAAGGTAATTGTTCAAAATCCTGTGAATGCTTGTAATTCCTTTTCCCTTGACAACATTTTCATGTAAAGTTAAAATTGATTTGAGCTTATCACAAATTGTGTTTGTTTTTACAAAAAATTTGGATTTTATAAATTATGAATGGTGAACAAGCCAGACTTAGTGGTGTAAAGGGTTTTCTCTTTACACCTTCATTTTTAGGTATTCCAAGGATAAATATCCTCCTTTTTATTGCGACATTTTTTACTACTTATCTAATAAATGGCCCCAGTTATGCCATTTGTATTTTAACAATTTTGCTTGCCCATGAAATGGGGCATTTCACTATGTGTAGAAAGTATCATGTAGATGCAACATGGCCATTTTTTCTTCCAGTGCCACTTCCTCCCTTTGGTACATTTGGTGCAGTTATCAAGATGAAGGGTCATATCCCTAATAAGCGTGCATTATTCGATATTGGAGCGGCAGGTCCGATTGGAGGTCTAATTTTTGCAATTCCGATTACGATTATAGGTTTATATCTTTCTGAGGTTCATCCTATTCCAAAAGATTCAACAAGTTACCTGGGACTAGGAGAACCCATACTATTTTCTTTTTTTACAAAGATGATGATAGGTGAAGTTGCGGAGGGTTTTGATATTGTCTTAAACCCGATTGCTTTTGCTGGGTGGGCAGGACTTTTTGTTACTGCACTTAATCTATTACCTATTGGACAGCTTGATGGTGGGCATATTATTTATGCTTTAATAGGAAAACATAGTAGTACTGTGTATAAGATAGGTATAGGAGTATTTTGTCTATTTTCGTTACTTGTTTATCCGGGGTGGATTGTGTTTGCAGTTATGCTTTTATTGTTTGGTTTTAGACATCCTGCTCCACTTGACCCATTTACACACCTTGATTTTAAACGCAAATGTATCGGGGTGCTAATGATCATAATCTTTTTAATATCTTTTACTCCAATTCCTCTTAAACTCTAATAAAATTCCTCTTTACCTCGTTAGAAAGAAAGTCCAACCTTTCTAATGGGGTCTACTCCAACCTTCTTCGACAGCCTATATATAGATGGGGAGGTATAATGAAATTGCTAGGTATCAAATACGAATAAATATAATTAAGTAAAAGTTCAGCTCACCGCAGAGACGCAAAGAACGCAAAGGAAGACTTGATGAACATCGTAGCTTGTGGCCAGGACTGGAATAAAGAAAATTGTCAATGGACTTTAAAACTTTGCGCTCTTTGCGTCTCTGCGGTGAACTATTACAAAGGAACTAATTTAAAAAATGGCTAAAAGAGTAATAATTGCAATGAGCGGTGGCGTTGATAGCAGCGTCACCGCTCATTTTTTAATAGAACAGGGATATGACGTAATCGGTTTGTTCATGCGTCTTGGAAATATACAAGGCATGTCTTCTTGCAACGGGAAGACAACGACATGTTGCAGCGCTGAAGACGCGAGAGATGCTGCAAACGTTGCATCGTTTCTTAATATCCCCTTTTATGTAATCAACTTCGAAGAAGAGTTTGATAGTATCATTGAGTATTTTTGTAAAGAATACCTGGGAGGGAGAACTCCTAATCCATGTATAATTTGTAACCAGAAACTTAAGTTTGGCAAATTGCTTAGATTTGCGGATTACCTTGATGCCGATTATGTTGCTACAGGTCATTATGCAAGAATCGAAAGGCTCAATGATAGATATGTACTGAAAAAAGGAGTGGATACAAAAAAAGATCAATCTTATGTTCTTTTTCCACTGACCCAGACTCAATTATCTCGCGCCTTGTTTCCACTTGGAAACATAACCAAAGATGAAGTTCGTAAGGAGGCTACTAAAATTAACCTGAAGACTAAGGATAAACCAGAAAGTCAGGAGATTTGTTTCGTAACGGGCAAGAGTTACAGTGACTTGATTACCGAAAGGATAGGTTCTAAGATCGGTAAAGGTTTATTAAAGGATACGAACGGTAAGATTCTTGGCACACATAATGGCATTCATAATTTCACAATTGGGCAGAGAAAAGGATTACGCGTCGCATTTGGTGAGCCAAGATATGTCGTAGATATTGATCCAATGCAAAATACAGTAACGATTGGTGTTGCTGATGAACTTTTAAGAGACACATTTACAGTGGACAATGTGAACTGGATTAAGATTGAAAGATTAGAAAAAGAATTATGTTCATCGGTAAAGATCAGGTATAAGAATGATGAGTCTCCGTCCGTAATCTATCCCCTGGAAAATAGTCGTGTCAGGGTTGAGTTTAAGCAACCTCAACGCGCCATAACACCAGGTCAGGCGGCTGTATTTTATGATAAAGACATCGTCGTGGGAGGTGGATGGATTGAGAGGAATTGATGAATTGCTATTGCAATAGTTCAGAGTAATGAGTTTGGAGTTCGGAGGGATGAGATATGAGTGAGGATAGGTTTGATTTTGAAAACTTGAAGGTCTACCAGAAGTCTCTGGGGTATGTTGATTTTGCATAGAACTATCAAGAATGCTAAACGGATTAATGAAGTCTTTAAAGAACAAAGACTCTGATTAAAGCTGAAAACTCCGAACTCATTACTCCGAACTAAAACACGTAAGACAGTTTATTTTGGGAGGAATTACCATATTTAATATATTGCCACTCATGAATGTAGCAGCACTGGACGAGGTAACAAATTTTTTAGGAAAAGTGGCTGGCTACATTTGGAGCATGCCGCTGGTCATCTTGCTTGTAGGTACTGGTGTCTATTTTAGTATAAGGCTTATCCTCCCTCAAGTCAGGAGAATTGGACATAGTATAGCAATTACCAGAGGTAAATATGATAACCCTGCTGATCCAGGAGATATAACCCATTTTCAGGCGCTTTGCGCAGCCCTTTCTGCAACTGTTGGTGTTGGTAATATTGCTGGAGTTGCAACTGCCATACATGCTGGTGGTCCTGGCGCTCTTTTCTGGATGTGGGTATCTGCATTCTTTGGTATGGTTACTAAGTATGCTGAATGTACTCTTGCACAGAAGTACCGTGTCGTTCATAGTGACGGTACTGTGAGCGGTGGCCCTATGTATTATATTGAAAAGGGATTGGGCAGTAGATTCAAATGGTTGGCTATACTCTTTGCCAGTTGTGGATTAGTAGCTACATTTGGTGGTGGTAACATGGTACAGTCAAACTCGGTGTCCATTGCATTTATAGATCATTTTGCCACACAAAAGTTTTATGACAATACTCCACTATCTAAGTTAAGTAAAGAAAGGGGTATTAGTACAATTAAAGGCGCAGATTTCCACATAAATGTTATGGATGGTAGGATGCTTGTAGTTGATATTTCCAGCGCTGAGACGGTTGGTGATTTGTTAAATGCCATAAACAATCATCCGGAAAATACAAGATTCGTCCTGGCCGAGATAGCTACAGATAGCAATAGTATAGAGATCACAGACCTTACACATGGTGAGCACGAGTTTACGCTTGTAACCCTAAACGATGGTAGATCAATAGAAGAGCTTGGATTTGTAAATGATGATGGCAATATTAATAAGATAAATGATAGTAAGATATCTACGGTTATACCTGAAAAGTTTTACTTAAAGGCAATTCTTGGGGTAGCAATTTCCGTGATTGTGGGTTTGGTTATTATTGGTGGTATCAGAAGGATTGGTAAGGTTGCAAGTAAGCTTGTACCCATTATGTCTTCAATATATGTTGTAGGGGCATTGTTTATAATATTATGGAATTATACCAGGGTGCCAGACGCATTTTATCTGATTATCAAGCATGCCTTTACCCCAACTGCAGCGGCTGGTGGTTTTGCGGGAGCTACTGTGTTATATACGATAACGTGGGGCATAAAGAGAGCTGCATTCTCCAATGAGGCGGGATTAGGAAGCGCTCCGATTGCTCATGCTGCTGCAAAGACAAAAGAACCAGTCCGTGAAGGTCTTGTTGCAATGATGGAACCCCTGGTAGACACCTTGATTATCTGTACGATGACTGCACTTGTGATTGTTATTACGGGTGAATGGACAAGTAATGCAGATTCGTCAGTGCTAACAAAGAATGCATTCAGTACCGGAATACCATATTTTGGTGGTTTCATAGTAGCGATAGGTTTAATTCTGTTTGCCATCTCCACAGCCATAAGCTGGTCGTATTATGGAGACCGTTGTGCAGAATATTTATTTGGTCGTGAAGCAATCTTACCTTACCGTTGGCTATATGTGATAGCCCTTTTTGTAGGAGCAATAGTGCAGTTGGAATTTGTCTGGAATTTTTCTGATATCACACTGGGTTTAATGGCATTTCCAAACCTCATTGCCGTTATTGCCCTTAGTGGTGTAGTGATAAGTTTGACAAAAGACTATTTTTCACGCAAACATATTCGGACTAAATAAATTTGCTCCCTCTGGCAAAGCTGACAAGCTAAGCTTTGGCTTAGCTCATGTCGTTAATTTATCCAAAATTAAAACCTTTGTTGGTTCAACCTTGCAGAATGAACCTGCACTTTTAATTTACGTTTGCGACCATCATCAACATAATAAGTTATGCTGTTAGTCCTGTAAGAAGGAGAGACAACCACGGCTTAAAATGATTATGCGAAAAACCCAAAATATTACTTGACAACTACATGTAGTTGTGGTATATTTTGGGCATTTAGGAATTTCCATTT
>MAYW01000201.1 GCA_001723765.1 Candidatus Scalindua rubra | reverse complement strand
ACGACTCAGAGAGGTTGTTACTTTAAAAAAACTTGTCGATTTAATTTAGATCAGGTGTAGGGTGGATTAAGGCCCTTAGGCCGAATCCACCGAAAATACCCATATATGTTAATACCGTAAAAATGATAATAGAAATGAAAAATACAGATATAAATACACTCTCATGTTTAAGCTAAGAACTGCAGTAATTAGCTTTTATGTATTCCATTAAACCTCCTGCCTGAATTATTGCCTTCATCTCGTCTGCAAATGGTGTAAATGAATACTCTTTATTTGTTGTTAGATTAGTTATCTTACTCGAATCAATGTCTACCTGCACTTCGTCACCTTCACTTATCCCTGCGCTCGCCTCTTCACTTTCGAATATTGGCAAGCCAATGTTGATAGCGTTCCTGAAGAATATCCTTGCAAAACTCTTTGCTATTACGCAGGAGATTCCAAATGCCTTGATAGAGATTGGCGCATGTTCCCTGGAAGATCCGCATCCAAAGTTGTCTCCTGCTACGATTACGTCACCTTCCTTTGCTTTTTTAACAAACTCCGGATCAATATCTTCCATGCAGTGAGATGACAGCTCTTTTACGTCAGTTGTATTCAGGTACCTGGCAGGAATAATTTCATCAGTGTTAACATTATCCCCGTATTTCCAACTTTTACCATTCATAATAAATTAGCTCCCTTCGGTCGCCAATTTATGGCATTTTGCTTCGCAAAATAAAAATTATGTAGAGAGCTAATTATATATCGGAAATTCTACAAAGCTGACTAAGCTAAGCTCAGCTTTGCTGAAAGGAACTAATTTATATTTGCATAATTTTTTCTATCACTCAGTCTACTTTCCATTCTTTGATGTGCCTGATGTATGAATGCTTCTATTCGTGTTTCCTCATTTGTTTCTTCCTGGCCATCAAATGTAAGCTTTAAACATGGGATTCCGTCGTGATCTCGTTGGAATTTCTCTAATACTGCATTAACTGTTGTTCCAGGCATACAATGGAAAGGTATAACATTTATAATACCATCAAAATTTTCCTCTATATATTCTACTGCTCTTCCCATACTAAGAACCGGATCACCTTTATACGAATCATGGATATACGGCCTCCCCTTCAAAATCAACCTCCTTACAGTGTTCTCTTTAAAAAGATTAGTCCCGCTTTTTCTAAAAGGACGTGATATTTTGTATGTATTGTACCTCTGTATAACCTCAGTGATTACCTCTATTGTATATCCGTTGATATCTCTTTCTCTTATACAATCTTCCCGTCTGACATGAGCAATATAGTCTATCCACTCACCAAAGGGAGGAAGCACTGCTTTCCCGCCTAGTTTTTCGATCCTTCTCACTATAAAATTATTAGAAAACTCATTGCCACGGACATAAGTCTCACCGATGATACCTATTAAGGGTTTCTGTACACTCTTGTCTACTGCAATTCTATGCAAAGCATCCCTTGCGTCCTTGGCTACTTGTAAAAAGTCGCATCCATATTCTATTGCATGCACTGTTTTTCTAAGATGTTGTTTATATACAATATCAGCCTCACCTTTATGTATTTCATATGGCCTTATTTCATGCAATAACTTTTGCATAAAGTCAACAAGGACAAATCCATTCCACGTAAGTTTGCGGAAACTCGTCCCTAAGCTGTTTGTGTTTTCCTGGTAATCGTCCCCCTGGTCCAATGTATATATTGGTACATGAGGAAAACCAATATCATCCAGGACCATTCTGTGCATCTTATTATACTGGCCAAATCTGCATGGACCTGATGCAGTTGCCATAAAGAAGACACTCCTATCGGGATTAAAATCAGGACTTATCGCCTTCTTTACGATATCCCCCGTTGTAAGGATTGCGGGGTAGCACTCTTTTCCTGAGGTATATTTTCTCCCCAATTCCAAGCTTGCTTTATCCGGCATTGGCAAGGCTTCGGCGTCAACACCGTTGACCCTCATCGCCGCAGCAACCATGAACCCACAATCATTCATATAAGGAATGTACATAGTTCTTTTCTTTTTTGTTACGGATTTATATTCCCTATGTATGTCTTTCTTAAACTTTTTGGTTCTTGCATTTTTCAAACTATCCAAGAACGCCTCACAACGTGTCATGACCCCGGCATCCGCACTATGCTCATCTATGTCTATCATCAAATATGGTTTGCCACCAACTTCCTTAGGAAAAAACTTTGAGATAAAAGAATCAGGTCCACACCCAAAGTTTGTTATATAAAGAGCATATAACCTCTTGTCCTGTGCTACAAACCTTGCAGCAGCGAGTATCTTTTGCCCATACTTCCAATACATGTTTGGATAATCTCTGGATATATCTTCTAAATCCAAAGGTATGAAATCCATTGGTATTGCCAGGGTCCCCAAATCCCTGAGCTTGTCAGGAAGGTCTAAATTAACACCAGAATCACAGCCGTTATAAGGACGGCTGATGATTACTAAAGCAATCTCATCCTCACCTAAATTATCCAAAACTTCTTTACCTCTCTCTTCGAGGCGTTTATGGAAGTTTTTTTGTGCTTCCTTGGCCTTCCTTATAGCAATATCTACCTTTTTCCCCCTTCTACCAACATCTCTGGCAATCTGACGTAATGTCTTATTTACAAATGATTCTCCGTACTCAAAGTGAATTATAGATTGCAATACATTAAAATTCTGTGAGTCCAGATCTACAGCAGAGTTGATTATGTATGGGAGGCATTGTACGTAAGGACATGCATAAGAATGGGTTAGCCTGGAAGAGGCATGCGTCATATTGACCACGCTAGGCAAAAACAAATAATCAATATCCTTGTCAAGCATATCTATAACGTGTCCGTGCGCAACCTTTATCGGAAAACACGTTTCAGCATTAACATATTCTATCCCGCTATTAATTATGCCACGATTAGTGTTACTTGAGGTGATTATGTCAAATCCTAATTCTGTAAAAAATGTCCTCCACATAGGAAATAATTCAAAAAAGGTAGAGGCCTGCGGAATGCCTACGCGTCCGTATGACTTAGAGAGGCTGACATGCTTTTTTATCGATTTTTTAGTTTTACTATTAGTATTAGTATAATAAGGACCGTACAAGTGTCTATTTCTTTCATTAAACAATCTGGGCATATTCTTTGCCTTTTTTACCTTTTTTTCATCATCATACTTACCACAACGACTCCCATAATGAAGAGGCGATTCTCCACTTATCGTTACTTTTCTTATCTCACATATGTTTGAACAATCCCTGCACACAAATGATGTTGCTTCATACTTCCTATCCCTTAAATCAAAGCCCTTAAACCTCGATTCATTCCATGTTTGTTCATCCATAGATATTATTGCAGAACCTATTGCCCCCATAACATCGTGATGTGGTGGTACTATAATCGTTTTACCAGTCACTTTCTCAAAAGCAGACTTAACTCCCCTGTTTGCCGCCACTCCACCCTGTAAGAAAATGGTATCTCCGATTTTCCTTTTTTCAACAACACGATTAATGTAATTTAATACTATGGAATAACTCAATCCCGCCAACAAATCATCCTTAGATACTCCCAGTTGCTGATGATGAATGAGGTCTGATTCCATAAATACCGTACACCTCTCACCAAGTTGCGATGGACAACACGAATCCAACGCTCGCTTACCAAATTCATTCTTAATACTAACATCCAGCTTTTCAGATTGTTCTTCAAGAAATGACCCTGTTCCTGCTGCACATACTTTATTCATTGTAAAATCAACTATTGCCCCGTTCTCTAAACTTATATATTTAGAATCCTGCCCCCCTATTTCAAAGATTGTATCCACATTCTTATCAACCAATGCAGCTGCTGTTGCATGCGCCGTTATCTCATTCTTAACTATGTCAGCTCCAATATATTCACCCGTCAGGTACCTACCGGAACCGGTTACCCCCACACCTTTCACTATAACCTTATCCCGCACCTCTTCACCTACCTCAAACAGGCCTTGCTTAACAGCTTCCAGAGGTTTACCGGCCGTCATAAGATAACGTCTGGACAATACATTTCTATTCTTATCTATAACCACAACATTTGTACTTATAGACCCAACATCAACTCCAACGTAAGCTTCCATCTTGCTATCAGTGTTTAGAATGTGACGCTTAACATTAATTGCATAGTTGTTGCATGTTAGTTTCTTCAGATTTGTGTCTTTTCCTTTACGGTTCTTTAAATAGGCTTCAATTGCCTTAAACCCTTTAAATGGGGAATAGATATCTTTATCCATTAAAGTCAACGCACTCCCTACTGCTCCCATAGTATTAAAGTACTTAGGGATAATGAGTTCCCCTTCACGCAATTCCAGTATATCCTCAAATGCCTTGACTATCCCCGCATTTGCCGCAACACCGCCTTGAAAGGCTATGGGTTTTACGAATTCCTTACCTTTTCCTATATTACTCTTAAAATTCCTCGTAAGGGCATAACATAGCCCGGCTACTATATCATGAATCTGCGTTCCCACCTGTTGAAGATGTATCATATCTGATTTGGCAAACACACTGCATCTACCCGCTATCCTCGGAGGGTTCTTTGACTTTAAGGCCATTTTGCCAAATTCTTCTTCTATAGAGACACCTATTCTCGTCGCTTGCTGATCCAAAAATGATCCCGTCCCAGCTGCACACACAGTGTTCATAGCAAAATCAGACACCTTCAAATCTATTTCATTCTTTCCGTCTGTTTCATCACACTCAAGCAATATCAGCTTTGAATCTTCACCTCCAATCTCAATTACAGTCCTTACTTCAGGATGAAATATAGATGTTGCTTTGCTCTGAGCCACAACCTCATTAATAAAACTTATATCTATAATCTCCGCTAACAGCTTTCCACCAGACCCGGTAACTGCCATACCATCTATATCATCAATTGGAATTCGATTGAAGATGTCTTTCAAAACAATCAGCATTGTCTCTATGGGTTGGCCATGTGACCTTACGTAGTGGTTCTCCAGAACCTCCTTGTCTTCGTTCACTAACACTGTTTTTACACTCACAGAGCCTATATCTATACCTACGTATTTCTTCTTATCTCTTTGTGAATCTTTCTCTAAACTCCTTATCATCTTGACAGTCTCCTTTTACAACGTTACTTCAAAGACTTAATATACAATTTCTAATACAATCAAATTTGCAGGAAAATTATACCTTCTTACAAATAAAATTAAATTAAAAAAATATTAAGTTTATTTATCGGGAAATCTTAATCAATATATTCCGGATGAGTGATTTTTCCCGTAATAGCAGAAGCTGCTGCTACAGCAGGATTACAGAGGTATATTTCAGACTTTGGATGACCCATTCTACCTGCAAAATTTCTATTTGTAGTAGACAATGCACGTTCGCCTTCTGCCAAAATACCCATATGCCCACCAAGACAAGGGCCACAGGTTGGCGTGGATACAGCAGCCTCTGCGTTTATAAAAATCTCTATTAATCCTTCTTTTAGCGCCTCGAGATATATATCCTGTGTAGCGGGTATCACAATTAATCGTACAGTAGAGTGAATTTTCTTATTTTTAAGAATTTGAGCTGCAATCCTTAAGTCAGAAATCCTTCCATTAGTACATGAACCTATTACAACTTGATCAATTTCTATATCAGGCAAGTCTTCCACAGGACGTGTATTTTCAGGTAGATTAGGCAATGCTACCTGAGGTGAGATAGTACTTACGTCATACTCATAAATATCATGATATTTACAATCAGCGTCGCTGGAGTAAAATTTATATTTTCTTTGCGCCTTATTATTTATGTATTCTTCAGTACATTCATCTGGCTCAACTATCCCATTTTTAGCGCCAGCTTCTACTGCCATATTACACATTGCAAGACGGTCATCCATTGGTAAATTAGTAATAGCTGGCCCTGCAAATTCCATCGCCATATACCTGGCTCCATCAACGCTGATATCACCAATAACGTAAAGAATTAAATCTTTGCCAGATACCCATTTATTCAACTTGCCATTGAAAACAAATTTTATGGTTTCCGGCGCCTTTAACCATACTTTACCAGTTGCAAAACATGCAGCTAAATCTGTGCTGCCAACGCCTGTAGAAAAAATACCCAAGGCCCCATATGTACATGTATGTGAATCTGCACCAATCACTAGGTCACCAGGAACAACTATGCCTTTTTCAGGTAATAAGGCATGCTCGATTCCTACCCTACCTACTTCGAAATAATTCTTTATCAGGTGCTTTTGTGCGAATTCTCTAAGAACCTTAGCATTCTGAGCTGATTTAATGTCCTTGTTTGGGGTAAAATGATCTGGAACTAAGACAACCCCTTCAGGGTTAAATATTTTTTTTACCCCAAGTCTTTCAAATTGTTCAATAGCAATTGGTGCTGTTATATCATTCCCCAGACATATATCTACATCTGCATAAACAAATTGACCAACATGTATCTCTTGAAGGCCAGAATGTGCTGCAATAATCTTCTCGGTAATTGTCATTCCCATACTGGCTTACTTAATAATCATTTTAATTTTCAGAAAAACGACCTCTCCTTATCGACTTAATCGAAAGAGGGTCTTGCAAATATTTACTATGACATTTACTACATAAATCATAACGAAATGTCTTATAT
This sequence comes from Candidatus Scalindua rubra, assembly GCA_001723765.1. Classification (GTDB taxonomy): domain Bacteria; phylum Planctomycetota; class Brocadiia; order Brocadiales; family Scalinduaceae; genus Scalindua_B; species Scalindua_B rubra. The sequence goes on along the minus strand of MAYW01000201.1, from coordinate 778 downwards.
TCAATACTATCTATCTCATCTGAATCGATATTATCCATTTCTTCATCGTCTTCTTCTTCAAAATCATTCATCAGTTCCTCATTAAAATCATCATCAATTTCCATAGAATCACACGCAGCATAAACTTCGATCTTCACCACATATCTAACATCCTCTTCAGGAACCAGTGACCTCCCACACATATCACAATTAAACCGAATCATTTAATAATTCCTCCTTTTCGCTAGAAAAACCATTGTCGAAAAAAAAGACCCGAAGAAAAAACAAAGTTCAAATAAAATTTTTCAGCGATTCATTTGCCGATCGTTTTTCCAACTTTTTGTCAATTCACTTTCGCTTTTTTAGAAAAGATTATACGCAAATGCTGTTTTTTGTCAAGTACATTAGAATTTGAAAATATAACTTTTAGAACATTGCTTACGACACCCAATGCAAGTCATAAGCCATATTTTGTCATAGAGTTATGGAATTTATGTCCTATTTTATAGTAATGATATCTCTAAATATACAATCTTGCTAAACTCTTAATTTGTATAACTATTAGAAAAATTTAAATAAGACTTAATTGTAACCTACATTCCGCAGGTTCGGGATAGTTAATTCAGAATTTTAATTTATTATATATCAAGGAGATATCATTTTTGCAAAGTTATAATTTCACAACTTTTTTTTATTATTAACTTCCATTTTTACTCTTTCCAATTAATAAAAAATGCTTATTGACTTAGCTCATAACGATTCGCTTTAACATCTGATAAAAACAAAGACTTATATACAA
>MAYW01000200.1 GCA_001723765.1 Candidatus Scalindua rubra | reverse complement strand
GGTGCGTGGTTGTATAGCAATATTAAATTGGGTTGGTTTTTTTGATATTAATAACCTTGTATCACAAAGACCCCTCATAGACACATTTTCTGAGGACATTCCGAAGGATCTATGGGTCACTGCTGAATCGAATTCTGTAGTTAGTTTCGCTTTGTTGTGGAAATTGATGGCGCGTGTGATTTATGAACAAAATTTATCCCAGAATGAGTTACTTGTAGTCAGGCATGAAGATTTAATAGATGAGCCAGTCAAGATATCAAAAAAAATATGCAAACATCTAGAAGTAACATTTACACGCAGAATGGAGAAATATATTGACCAAACAACACATGGTGCTCGGGTTGAAAACCCTGAGGGTAAGGTGCATTCCTTTACTCGTGACAGCAGAGTACTCAAGAATGTGTGGAGAACCAAATTAAAGAAAAAAGAATATTATCTTTTAAAAAATATAATTGGTGATGACATCCGAAAATTCGGTTATGATTGGTAAAATCTCACTGAAACTTCGTCCATATTCATTGGTTATCCCGATCTGGTTTTTAGAATTAACTCTTCTGTTGTATGTATTTATTCTACCTATCTGGCCTGAGTATGCGGTTATAAAAATTGGGAAACTCCCAGGAATTAACCTGCAGCGGATTTTAATAATGGGAAATGTTCTATTGTGGATATTCGGATTGATTATAAATCCTGTTTACCGTAGCACACTTTATCTTCGGTTAAGAACACATACAGGAATAATTATTATAATATCGCTGTTTTTTCTCTGGAAATATATTAGCGTGATTCCTTCCTCAATGATGATCAAATCGATTTATGCAGCAACGAATGAATTAATTATATGGTATCTTCTCTTTTTTATTGGTTTAACAGTATTTGTATCCCCCCGTCAAGTATGGCGGTTTTTATCTACAATAGTATTAGCCGGGATAGTTATTTCATTGGTAGGAATCTATGAGGCAGTCACAGACAAGATTTTTTTTGCTGAATATGTTCCAGTATGGTCAGAATATACAAAGCAGGCTTTATCTCACAATCTTTTAAAGGAACATAGGATTCAGGCAACGTTTGCAAATACCCTGTCATTGGCTCAGTTTATGATAATTATGCTCCCACTTGCTGTCACTCTAATAGTTAAAAGTAAGTCGATCATGATTCGTTTGATGGCAGCGGTGGCATCGCTGCTAGGTCCGGTTGTTATCTGGTTTACCCAATCCCGTTCCCCCATAGTTGTGGTTGTTCTTTTATTGGCTTTATATGTCTCTTCGAGAATATTAAAAAAGGTCCGCCAAGCAAAAGGTATTGTCTATTATCGATTTGTGCTGGTTTTTATTCCAGTTATTATAATTGCAGTAGCAGTGTCATCCTTTATACTTTTCACAATGATTATAGGACGGACAGAAACCGAATCTCTAAGCACATTGATGAGAGTGTCTCAGCTATACGTCGGAGGTGAAGCAATTACACAACAGCCATTGTTTGGCTATGGACCGGCATTAGCGGCCATCGAGGCGGGGATTGGTATGGGTGATTTACCAACAATTGATAACTATTACCTTACACTAATGATTGAATCAGGCATTCCAGCGCTGATAATTTTTGTTGTTATTATAGTGTATTTTATCCGATTAGGAATTAGACTGTTTTTATCGAATGATAAAGAGATTTCTTTTTTAGGTAGCGCGATAGTTTATGCTTTGGTTGGATTTACTATTTTTATTCTAATTCTTTCCCTTAAGGTTAATTTTCCTATAATTTATCTTTTTATGGCAATGCTGATTGTTCTTGATGATTATGGAAAGACAAGTAAAGGTTTTGAAAGAAAAGAATAGCAAGCATAAATGTTTCGTAAAACAATAATAGTACAATTTTTATTATGGTGGTCATATTCTTTTGCCTTGGATTCTACTTTAACGATAAATCTGGATAGTGTAAATAAATATAAGATTAAACCTGTAGGTGGAGTCAATACAAATTTTTTTCTTTCCCCTGAAAAATATAATGATGAACAACTTTGGATAGCTGTAGAACAAGCTAAAATTCCTGTCATTCGTTTTCCTGGTGGGTTGGGTAACTGGTATGATTGGCGAGAAAGTAGAATTAATACTGAAGATCGACCCGTACTTAAATTTATGGAAAATATAGTTCCTAAATCAGTACCCCTCGATTCCATTATATCTCTTGCAAAAATTCACTCTTGTGAGATTTCCTATGTTATAAATATCTATGATACAGATGACAGTATCGTTGACCTTATTCTTCATTTGCTAAAAGAAGATGCACCCGTAAAATGGATTGAAATAGGAAGTGAAAACTATCATAAAGCGTTATCAGATGAAATTGATGGTCCAGGAGGGTATTTACAGCGAGCTAAGGTTTTATCAGTTTTGATTCGAGAGAATGGGTATAAAGGGAAAATGGGGATTGTGCTGGCTCCTAATGGTGTACCAGGTAAAAAAGATTATCCGAACCTCCGACGCTGGAATGAGGTATTATCCGACAAAGAAACAGACGAATTTGATGCGGTTATTTTACACTATTATCCTTCTGTGAAAAATCTAGGTTTTAAATCTGCTATCCAAGAAGGTGTGCATGAGCTAGCGCAGGTTTTGGATGCTGTAGAAAAACAGTTCCCCGAGAAAGAAATCTGGGTAACAGAGTGGAATATAGGAAGACCAGCAAATATCCCAGAGAGTAACACAATGTCCCATGCTATTTTCTCGGCAAATATGTTAAAACAATTTTCAGAATCAGAGGTAAAGTTAGCTTGTTATCATATACTTGCTGGTAGGGGATGGGAGTTGGTTGGGCCCGACAGGTTTACTATAGAATATGAGTCAAATTCAGATATTCGTTTAATTCGGCGTGTCCCTTATTTTGTTTTTTCTCTATTCAATAATATGCAGATAGATGGATATATTCACTCTGGGAAGTTTCAAAATGTTGAATATTTCATTCTGTGGGATGAAGATATTGTAAACATATTACTATGGTCTGAAAGCGCAATATGTATCCCCATTAACATCGAATATGAAGAATATACTATTCAATTTATTAATGGTATTAAGATACAAGGTGATCTGATGGCAAATAATGGATCATTACTCCAAGGAGTGAACAAGCGTAAGATACTATGGAAAGAAAATGTTATTCCCGAGAAAGTATCGGTACCTAAGTTTGAAGGTCCTGGAGTTACGCACTTAAATTTCTCTATTAAATCCAAGGATATAAATTAGTTTTAAATAGCAAATTATGATAAGAACAGTTGTAATACTAGTTAACTATAACGGATTAAAAGATACAGAAAAATGTGTAGAATCATTATTGAATACATCAATTCATCCTAAGATAGTAATTGTAGATAATGCCTCCCGAGAAGCTGGTATAGAGAATATAGAAAAAATACATCCTGAAATAACAATATTATATTCCAGAGAGAATCTTGGTTTTGGACGGGGAAACAATCTGGGGATTAAATGGGCGTTAATCAACACACAGTGTGAATATGTTTTTATTTTGAATAATGACACCATTGTTGAATCTAATACTTTACCTGTTTTAGAAAAAACGATGCATAATCATCCAAACATTGGGATAGTTGCTCCGAAAATTGTTATGATGGGTAACCCGGATATACTATGGTATGGGGGCGGTGATATAGATTGGTGGAGAGGATCGGCAAGAATCCCCGGTTATATGGGTCCCACAGACTCCTCTATCGCCCTCACTGCAAGGAAAGTTACCTTTGCAAGCGGCTGTGCCATGCTAGTAAAAAGAGAATTGTTTGAGTCAATTGGTGGTTTTGATAAGAGGTATTTTATGTATGTAGAGGATGTAGATTTTAGTTTGCGTGCATTAAAGAATGGATGGGAAATTAGATATGTTCCAGATTCATTAGTACATCACAAAGGACAAGGCAGTAACCGAATAGATGATGGACCATTTGTGCCATTACTAGATTCAAAAAATCCCAAAATGGAATTTTTTATTTATCATAGTGTCAAAAACCGTTTGATGAATATTTGGGATAATGCATCAACTTTGGATTCAATAAAATTTTTCACGGTATTTCCTGTGTATATTACCGTGCTAATCCTGCGATGCCTGTTAAAAGGGAAAATAGTTGCGATGTTTAAAACAATGTCGGCAATAAGAGATTTTTCGAAGATTCGTAATCAAAGGCCGGATATGAATTTTCTTAGGGATAAAGAGAGTTAGGTGATGAAGAATAATAGTTCGAATTATATTCCTAACTTTTTTATCGTGGGTGCACCTAAAGCAGGGACAACTTCTCTCTATAATTATCTTTCGAACCATCCACAGATATATATGAGTCCCTTAAAAGAGACGAATTATTTTTCAGGAGATTTTATTAAACGACAAAATCTTTACTACAAAGTAGAAATTATTCCTAATGAACACGAATATTTGTCACTATTTAAGGGAGTCTCTACAGAAAAGATAATTGGAGAAGCAAGTCCATCTTATCTATTTTATCCCAATATAGCAGAGAGGATTAAAAACTTCAATGCATCTGCGAAAATATTAATTATACTTAGAAACCCAGTTCAGAGGGCATATTCTCACTATTTGATGGATAAAAGACTGGGGTATGTTAAAAAGTCATTTGAGGGAATTTCTTGTAAGAATACAGATAATGAACTTGAGAATTTATATTTTCAACAATATGTAGAACTTGGCAAGTATGCCTCTCAGGTAAAGAGGTATATTGAAGTCTTTAATAAGAAACAAGTTCTAGTTTTATTATTTGAAAATATAGTGAATAATAGACAAAAAACAATGAATGTCATATGCGAATTCTTAAATATTGATTCATCGTTGTTGTCTGAGGAGGTAAAAGTTCACAATGCATTTATTAAGTCGAAGAACAAAATAATTGAATTAATATACCAAAATGGAATCGCCCGGTTGATTATTAAAAGACTACTGCCGAATAGAGGATTGGATTTGGTACAACAAACGTTTTTTAGTAACAATGTCAAACCAGAACTTCAACCAAAGGTACGTACGATTCTTGAGCAATATTATAAAGAGGATATTATTCATTTAGAGCAGTTAATAAAAAAGGACTTAAGTGCCTGGTACAGCAAATCCTAACATCGCAATAATAGAATCCGTAGGCGCTCACGGTGGAATGAATTATTATGATATCGGTTTATGTGAAGGGTTACTAAAAAATGGCGTGGATATTATCCTGTATACTTGTGATAAAAAGTTTTCTTTTCATAAAAGCTCATTTATAATTAAACCATTCTTTAGAAATATATACGGTAAACGATTTAAATTTTTCCGGTTTATTTTATATATCATTGGATTAAACAGAGTTTTATGGGATAGCCGAATACGAAATATCTCACTTGTCCATTTTCATTTTTTTGATGCATTCATTCTCGAGTACATTAATATCTGGTTCGCAAAGTTTTATGGTTTTAAAATAGTTGTAACAGTTCACGATGTTGAAAATTTAGCATCAGGTATGAATTATCAGTTTGCTTATAAAATATATAATAAATGTGATAAAATTATTGTTCATAATGAGGTTAGCAGAAAAGAATTAGTCAATTATCTAAACATGAAAACTCAAAATATTCGCAAAATCCCCCATGGTAACTATATTAGATTTGTAAATACAAAAATTCAGAAAAATATTTCCAGAAGAAAAATTTCTTTATCTGAGAAAGATATCACCATTTTATTTTTTGGTCAGATTAAAAAAGCGAAAGGATTAGATTTATTATTACGTTCCCTATCAATCGTAAAAGAGGATTTCCCAACGGTCAAATTGCTAATTGCTGGAAAAGTGTGGAAAGATGATTTTAATCAGTATCAAAAAACCATTAAGACTTTGGGGATCAAAGAAAACGTTATACAACATATTAAATACATACCTGACAAATGTGTTAAATATTACTTTTCCTCTGCTGATCTTGTTGTTTTACCCTATCGGAAAATTTACCAAAGCGGGGTACTTCTTATGGCTATGAGTTATAAAAAACCGGTTTTGGTGAGTGATATTGATGGTATGACGGAGATTATTCAAAACAATGTCAATGGATTTTTATTCAGAAATGGTGATTCAAATCACCTGGCTAAAAGAATAATTGAAATATTATCCAATCCCCAAAAGTCACAAATTGTTTCCCAAACAGGTTATGAAACAGTAGAGAAATTTTATGATTGGAAAACTATCGGATATAAGACATCCAGTGTGTATAAGGAGATAATTTGAGAGTAGTTATTCTTGGCTCCAGAGGAATCCCGGCATCACATGGGGGATTTGAAACATTTGCTGAACGTTTGTCTCTATATCTTGTTTCAAAAGGGTGGGATGTGACAGTTTATTGTCAGGATGATGGGGGTGACAGATCTTATGAGGAGATATGGAATAATATTCGATTGTTTCATATACCTGTATCCCTTTCAGGTGCCCCCGGAACAATTGTTTTTGACTGGAAATCCACTCTAAATGTTATAAAACAAGGTGGTCTGATTCTTACTCTTGGTTACAACACTGCCATTTTATGTAGTATCTATAGACTGAATGGATTAATAAATCTTATTAACATGGATGGAATTGAATGGAAACGTAAAAAATATAATATTTTAGAGAAAGCATGGTTATTTATAAATGAACAATTAGGCTCACTACTTGGGAACCATTTAATAGCAGATAACCCCGGGATAAAAAACCATTTATCTAAAAGAGTTTCTACAAATAAAATAACCATGATCCCGTACGGCTCAGATAGAATAACAGACGCAGACTTTTCATTATTAAATCAATACAATCTTTCTCCTAATAAATATGCTATCATTATCGCAAGAGCAGAGCCTGAAAACTCAATTTTGGAAGTTGTTTCTGCTTTTTCAAGCAAAAAAAGGAACAATAAACTTGTTATATTGGGTTCATATGAGCCTCAAAAGAATAAGTACCACAAGAGAGTCATGGAATTAGCAAGTAATGAAGTTCAATTTATTGGCGCGATTTATAATAGATCACTGTTGAATGCATTGAGATTTTATGCAAGACTCTATATTCACGGACATTCTGTTGGGGGAACCAATCCTGCTCTTGTAGAAGCTTTAGGCGCTGGATTACCTGTTCTTGCCCATGATAATCCTTTTAACCGGTGGGTGGCTGGAGGTGGGGCACATTACTTTTGTAATGAAATGGATTGTTTACATGAATTAGATGATTTGTTAACTGATGAGAATGAGATTAATAAGATGAGACTTGCTAGTATAAATCGGCACCAAGAGGAATTTATATGGGATAAAATTCTTAGAAAATATGAGTATTTATTGGATCAATGGTGGAAACATGGGTCAAGTCCAAAATGTTCTGTAAAATGAGTCAAGCAACCACGTTCTCCTGATGTATGATTTTCTTTTCTTTTGCATCCTTTCTTTCAAGTAGTGTCATGTCCAAGTACTGTCT
>MAYW01000199.1 GCA_001723765.1 Candidatus Scalindua rubra | reverse complement strand
TTATAAGCATTTTGTGGAATGTAACAAATTCTCTTTTTGGGATGGTGAACTACAATTCTCCAAACGTAAGAAAATATCAAAAAAATGATTGCTAGCTTGAACTACCTGGTGAACTATTACTCAATTTATTATTTGCGTTTACTATAATTAACCATTTAACTAACCTGATTACAGTTTACTGGTTTCTCTTTGTTAGTTCGACTCTGCTCACTGTCAATCCTGATCGGAGTCGAAGGATTGATTAATTGTTCAATTTTCTCTTCCCATATTTCAGGCTTCTTTATACAAAAATAGAAACGTCTCTTTAAGTCCCTCTTCTTTCTGGTCAAACAAACCTGCTCTACCATCTTGCCAGGGATCCAGTCCCTATCAATGATTGAGATATCAACTATTGAGTCCAAATCACTCTCAAATATCCTGTTCTGGCCTTGTAGAAATATGAGTTTTTTCTCTGTCAAAAATAAAGAGCCCATCTTCCACGTAGACCTTAAGGCGTTACCACCGTCAAAGGCTACCTGAGCATATTTTACAACCTTATCTCCATCGAAAGTCTTTGGTGCGTTTTGCTGTCTTGTCTGCTCCACAGCGCTGGCTATTTTGTTATTTTCGGCTAAGTTGAATTTGCCCTGTCCTTTATCCATGTCGCTCCTTTAAGCAGAAAGTATCAAGTAGTAGGGTGGGCATTGCCCACCAAATGGAACAGGGGACAGTACCTATTCTACGTGTACGGGCGTATTGCCATACGCCCCTACGTCCGTAAATAGGGACAGTACCCTCATACCGAAAATCTTGTAAATCTTTTTAATCCTGTCAAAATAATTTTATAATTCTCTATACATCCTGAAAACAAAATCATCCTCTTACCTCTATTTTCTCTTTACTGATTACTGGTATCTGGCTACTGCTTACTCCAGCCAAAGGCTGGCTATACATATGCTTAGAAAAATCTAATAAACCATCTACCCCTCTGACTTCATGGGGGTATAACGGCGTTTCTACTACTTTAAACGAGGGGAACTTTTTATACATCTGATCTATATATCTTGACTGCTCTTTCCTTTTTCTCTCACAGAAAGTGCATCCGCCGGGCGGTAATATCTTGTTGGCGATGATAAAACGAGAGGCAACCTTAAGATTTTCTAATTCCTTCACCAGCCTTTCTGCTTCATATATCCCCATAAATTCGGCAATGGTAACTACCACGATCTCCGTTTGATTGCTGTTAGTGAGTGTCTTAAGCGATCTCATAATCTCTTTTCTTGTCTCAAGGAGTTCCCTGGTCACATCAAAGGTAGTGCTCATCATACCGCTGTAATGTTTCATTCCTTGAATAGTCTTGGCAAACCACCTCAAAACTAATTCCGGCCTTTCCAGGAGCTTCACTAAATGGCCTGTAGGGGCGGTATCTATTATTATGACGTCATAATTCTGAGAGCCCCTCAAGAGTACATCTGAAAGGGCCAGGCTCTCGTCTAATCCAAGAGGGGCCATAGAAACCAGATTAAGGACGGCCTCTTTATCATAGGGGGACATCGTCGCCGAATCCGTTTTACTTACGCCTCCTCCTTCGGATATTTTGATTCTTGGTTTAAAGGCTTCTCTGACCTTCTTTTTGTAATTGCTCTTAAATTCTAATAACCGCTTCTCCGGGTCAATCTGAAGAGCCCAGAGGTTATTAAATCCCTCTATGAGGTTTTCTCTATTCCTGATAGGAATGTCGAATGAGTCAGAGAGAGAATGTGCCGGGTCACAGGAAAAGACCAGAATTTTTATATCGGGGTTAGTTCCGGCAATATGGACAGCAGTAGCCGCTGCTGAGGTGGTCTTACCCACACCACCTTTTCCTCCAAAGATGAGGAAATACCGGCCCTCTTTCTTCAAAAGCTCGTCCATCTTAACATCTGACAATCTATCAACCCTTCGACTATGCTCAGGGTTGATATTGAGTGGTTCGACAGGCTCACCATCCCTTGAACCATCCCGAGCGGAGTCGAGAGACGGCGTCGAACCATCAATTTCAGGCCTGTCCTTACCCCGTAAGGTCGCTTTACTCCCACGGGGCAGGCCCCGTAAGGTCGCTTTACTCCCACGGGGCAGGCCCCGTAAAGTCGTTTCGCGGCAACCGGGCAGGCTCGGCGAAGGCAGGGAAAGGGATATCTGTTCTATCTCAAATGGGTGCCTTCCCTGGATGAAAGCGTTATATTCATCCAATTTCTCACCCCTTATTTCATAAGGGAATAAAGGTATCCTGATAATATTGTGATCAGGAAACTCTTCAGCAATCTCATCTAAATAGTGCTCTTCCTCTTTTTTTCTGGATGAACAAAGCTGACACTGGGTGGAATAACTTAAACCGTTCACTATAATGTTTTGATTAGGAATCTGATACTCTCTCTTCCTCAAGGCCCTAAGCAGTCTCCTGGTTTCCCAGATAGCCATCTCTTCAGCTATGGTTACAGTCACAAATTCTGTTCTGAGTCCGGTTAATATCTTTCTCAAGCGCTTAACCTCACTCTTCATCATATCCAGAAATTTATCTGTACTGTCCTTCACATAATTGCCGTACAATAATCTTTGCGTGAAGTATCTGTGTCTGGACTGGGAGTCTTCTATGGCCCTGAACTGGTCTGATATTCCGGCGAGGAGCTCTAAAAACTTTAAGGTATGCCCGGTAGGGGCAGTATCAATCACAACTTTGTCAAATTTTTCAAATTTGCTCAGTTCTATCAATAAAACAGTAACTATAAATTCAAAAGAGGTGGGATAGCTTAATGTAGCGGCTGCGTCAGACATCTGGGTTATCCCAAAATACGTAGAGCGCTCTGCCAGCTCCACAAGTTCAAATTCATACTCCCTTACAAATCTCTCATAGACCTTCTGGAAATTCATCTCCATAGAATATAGGTTATCAAATCCCTTTATAAGAGTGGGGTCATCCCCTACCTCTTGAGCAAATGAATCCGACAGAGAGTGGGCAGGGTCTGTAGAGAAGACTAAAATCTTCTTATCCGGATGTTTCCTGGCTAAGAATCTAGCGGTGGAAGTAGATGAGGTAGTTTTACCTACACCCCCCTTACCGCCAAACATGATGAATTGTAATTTATTGTTAGCTAAAAAGCTCGGTAAGGTCTCTGTTTTTTGTTCAGTCTCTATATTCATTCTCGATCCTCGATGCTCGTGGAACCGGGGACAGTCCCTATTCTACGACTCCGCCCGACTGAGTCGGACCTAGGGGTTGTTTCAAGGGGCGCCTCTGGCGGCTCCGCTTCGTCAGAGCTAAGCTCAGCTTTGCCGTAAATAGGGACAGTCCCCGCGTCTTGTCCGTAAATAGGGACAATCCCCTCATACCCCTCATACCGCTTCTTTGATTCGCGTATATTCCCGTTATGATACATATGCTTGGAAAAATCTATTAAGCCGTCTACCCCCCTGACTTCATGAGGATATAATGGAGTCTCTACCACCTGAAAGCGGGGAAATTTATTATGGGTCTCCTCTATATATCTTAACTGCTCAGACCTCTTTCCACTACAGAAGGGGCATTTACCCGGGGGCAAGATTTTATTGACGATAATGTAGCGAGAGGCAACCTTCAAATTCTCTAAATCCGTTACTAATCTCTCTGTCTCATATATCCCCATAAATTCTGCTATGGTAACAACCACAAATTCCGTCTGAGTATCATTAGTGAGGATCTTAAGAGTCTTCATAATCTCACGTCTGGCATCAAGCAGTTCCCTTGTTACTCCAAAAGTGGACCTCATCATACCGCTATAGGTCTTCATCCCCTGAATAATCTTGCTAAACCAGGTAAGGACTATCTCCGGTCTCTGTAGCAACTTGACGAGATGGCCTGTGGGAGCAGTATCTATAATTGTACAATCGTAATCCGGGGAATGTTCTGAGACCACATCTGAAAGGGACATAATCTCATCCAATCCTAAAGGGGCCAGGGAAACCAAATTCAGGATAGTCTCTTTATCAAAGGGATGGGAAACCATAGATTGAGTTGAAGAAAACGTGCCTCCACCATCCTCTAAACGGGGCTTAAAGGCCTCTTTGACCAACCTTTTATACCTGGCCCTGAATTCTTCCAACCTATCTTCAGGATCTATCTGAAGGCCCCAGAGATTGCTAAATCCTTCTATGAGCGCTATTCTTTTTGTAATAGGGAGGTCGAATGAATCAGCCAGTGAATGGGCTGGGTCTGTAGAAAAGACTAACACCTTTTTATGGGGATTATTCCTGGCGATAGAAACAGAGGTAGCTGCTGCGGATGTGGTCTTACCCACTCCTCCTTTACCTCCGAATAAAAGAAAGAATCTATTTTCCTTATCAAGGAAATCGTCCATCCTGTCATCAGATAATTTATCAACCCTTCGACTATGCTCAGGGTTGATGGTGAGTGGTTCGACAGGCTCACCATCCCTTGAACCATCCCGAGCGGAGTCGAGAGACGACATCGAACCATCAATTTCAGGGAACTCCTTCCCCTGATTTCTTAGTGAAAGAGAGACCTTCTCTATCTCAAATGGCTTTCTCCCCTGCAAGAATTCGGCATATTCATCCAGTTTCCGGCCTCTTATCTCATAAGGAAATAAAGGCATCCTGATAATATTGTGATTGGGAAACTCGCTGGCAATCTCATTTAAATAGTTTTCTTCCTCTTTCTTTCTGGACGAACAGAGAGGGCATAGCTCAGAATAGCTTAAGCCATTTACAATGATATTTTTATTGGGGATTATAAACCTTATAGCCTCAAGCAGCCTTTTAGTCTCCCAGATAGCCATCTCTTCAGCTATAGTTACAACCACAAATTCTGCTCTGTGGCTCCTAAGGATTGCTCTCAGTTTCTCAACCTCTTTTTTCATCATATCCAGAAATTTATCTACTCTATCTTTTTTGTAGCCGCCATAGTATCTGGTTAGTATATATCGGTGTCTCTCTTGAGACCTCTCCAGGGCCTTAAACTGACCTGTGACGTTGTTTAGAAGTTCTAAGAATTTTAAGGTGTGGCCTGTGGGGGCAGTATCAACCATAACGAGATCAAATTTCTTAAAATTACTCAATTCAATTAACTTAATAGTAACCATAAATTCAAAAGAGGTAGGATAACTCAATAAAGCAGCGGCATTGGACATATGCTTTATACCAAAATATGAGGACCGTTCTGCCATCTCAATAAGTTCAAATTCGTATTCCCTTACAAATGCCTCATAAACCTTCTTGAAGTTCAACTCCATAGAATACAGGTTTTCAAACCCATTTATAGATATGGGCTCATCCCCTATCTCCTGGGCAAATGAGTCTGACAAAGAGTGCGCAGGGTCTGTGGAGAAGACCAAAATCTTCTTTTGGGGGTATTTTCGGGCCAGGAACCTTGCGCTTGAGGTAGTTGAGGTGGTCTTACCCACCCCCCCTTGCCACCAAAGAAGATAAATTTTAATTTATCGTTAGCTAAAAAGCTCGGCAATGTCTCTATTCTTTTTTCAATCTCTATGCTCATTTGAAATATCCTATAATTGGCGGCAGTACCTTTGTTCGCGTTGGCGCCTTATGTTCGGCAAGCTCCCGGATATATCCTCTACTGGCCAATTCCCTGCGAAGTATCTTTCTCACCGCCTCACTTACATAACCCCTTTTTCGTAAAAGATAACCGATAGATTCTATGGCTGACTGACTTAAGGCGTATAGATCGTACTTGGTCTTGGTCAAAAACCCTTTATCATAAAGGGACTTAAGGATATCGCGTGCATATTCCTCTGATATCAACATCCTCCGATGAAAAAGGTTTACCACCTCATCCTCTCCAATTCCTACCCTACCTGAGCGCCTCATAGCCCTGACAGAATAATGCCTTCTCCTGAGCTGTCTCATTACCGCATCCTCCGCCTCTTTCACTCTATCTAAGGTCCTTTTCTCAAATCCTGTTACCTTTATTATGGGGGGCCTCTTTTTCTTGTAAACAGGCCTTTTTATAATGCCTCTATGCACTACCTTTTTCTGAGGTAACTTTATCCCCGTCTCAACAGGAGATTCAGGATTTTCATCTTCAAGTCTTTCTTCTTTATCCATCTTCATACTCTTTTCAATGAGGCCACCCCGCTGCTTTCTTGCACCGTAGCGGCACGCTGCGAAAGTAAGAAGCGGGGTAAATTCAGCCAGACACCTTACTTTCACTACGTTCAGTAAGCTGTGGCTTCATTTATGCCTTTATGACATTAGCCACCCGCTGTTTCAGACGGGGACTTGTCCAGCCACAAATCTTGCAACCCTTTCCTAAAAGCATACTTTTTTTAGCCTCTCTTCCACATTGAGGACATGCCTCTATCTCATCTTCAACCACCTTTCCCTGAGTGAGTAAGACCTTCTTTATAGCCTTATCCCACTCCTCTGCATTCCTGGCCGAGAAGGTAGCTATTGATTTAGTGCAATTATTACTATAAATTACATCTAAGACCCTTTTATGTGTAAGCATTCCGCTGAGGTCCCTTATTTCTTCTGTACAAGCCATTATTTTATCGATAGGTACCTCAAAACGTATCTTTCGCTCAAAGTCATACCACCAGCATAATCTTTTGTTGGTAAGATATAAATAACCCGGTCTCCAGTTATCGCCCAATACCCCTTCGTGAAGTATCAGGTGCCACATCCTCGATCTGTGGGTAATCCTCTCTCCCTCCTTCAGAAACTCAAGGGCCTTGTCTTCCACCTCGCCCAGAGAGAGGCCATCTTCTAAAGTAATACCCATCTCTTTTGTCTGTTTCTCAATCTCGTGCTTTAATTGGTGGACATCCTGGGCTTTAAGTTGTATAACTCTTCCTTGTTTGGGAACCAGGTAGATTACGTCTACTTCTCCTCTATTGTGGAACTCATTTTTTATGACCATGCCATTTAAATTCTCAAGGGGAAATTGGAATATTACTTCATTAAAATCTTGTTGATATAAAAACAATCTCTTATCCGTTAGATATAGCCAGCCTGATCTCCAGGCCATATAGATTCCTTTACTGTACCAATAGGAGCCAAACATTTTAAGGACCTCTTTCTCTCCTTCTAATAATTGAACTGCTATTTTCTTTCTGTGTTCGCTCTCCCAGGCTCTGGTGGCCTGATCCCAATCTTTCATCACCCCATAAGCAAGCATGGTTTCCATACCAGCCAGGGCTGCCCTTAATGTAAGGCCTATCAATGGGATTCCGGCAACTGAGATAATGACATCCGCATTAATCACCAGTCCCTTATCCAGGAGTCGGTCCAGTACATCAGTTAATGTGATTTGTAGCTGCCTTTGTGGTTCCATCTTACCCTCACTTCGTTCGGGAGTAGCAAGTAGAGAGTTCTTTTAAATTTCAAATTACAAGTACCAAATAATTTACCCCGTTAGATAGTTTTTTATAGGCGTATAACTGACATAATAGTTTCTATCTTTCAAACTTTGTAACACATAAATAAAGCATATTTATCTAACGGGGCAGGCAAATTACAATTACCA
>MAYW01000198.1 GCA_001723765.1 Candidatus Scalindua rubra | reverse complement strand
CAGTCTTTGTCAAAGCATCTTTCTGCAGATCCAGATTTTGATCCGTAGTTGATACTCTTGCGTATCCTATTAACATGATTCCTCCTTTTTAAATTCACAGAATAGAGGCAATCTCACCAGAAGGCATGACCTTTTATCACCTGGCTCCTGAATTTCGCCTTAACCTCGCCACTGCTCCTTTTAATCTATTCTGTGATGTCTACTATTCTTATACCGGAGGAATCTCAAAACTCATGTATGAGGGTGCGTTTTGATACTTTGATTTTGAGATGAGTTTTGAAATAGGTTATGAGACAGAAAAGGCTGTTTTAAGATGGGGTTTTGAGATAAATTGGATTTGTATCAAAAAGGGTGGTTATTTAGACGGGAGAGAATTGTCCTTTTGTCCTTTCATATTTTCAGGTGTTTGGTAAATTCTGACTAATTAATTTAGTTTCGACTATCGCACTCAATTCAGAATAGCTAGTATGGAGAATAACAAGATAACAATTTACAATGTGGTATAATGAAAGTGGATCGGTTGTCTGAAAAGTTAAAAAGGATAAGAAACAAAGTTGAGCACTGATCTTACATTTTTTACCAACGAGCCGGGTGCAAAATTAGTTGACCGCTTTACACGTACGCTGTATGCTGTAAAGTTTTTTGATGTGTTGGTTGGGTTTTTTCGCACGAGTGGTTTCTATAGACTTTCTGATAGCCTGGAAAGTGTAGATAAGATTCGCATTCTTGTTGGTCTAAATGTTGATCTAAAAACATTTCATGTTATTGAAGCAGTAAGATCACAGACAAATCTTGATTTCAATTCCCACAAGGAGACACGCAATGTAGCTATAGAAGCTGTGGTTACTGAATTGGATGCATCTAACGATGATTACAATACAGAAATAGGGATTAAAAAATTTATTGAGTTTCTGACTACTGATTGCGCTAATGTTAACGAAGATATAGCGAATGGTGGTAATGGGAAAAAACTTGAATTTCGAGCCTATCCCAGCGCAAATATCCATGCCAAAGTATACATCTCAAGATATAAAGAAGGCCAAGTTACATATGGTTCTGTTATAACCGGTTCCAGCAATTTTTCTGAAAGTGGTTTAATAGCCAATCGTGAGTTTAATGTTGAACTTAAAAATAAAGCGGATGTTGATTTTGCTTTAGACCAATTTGAAGAATTATGGAAAGATGGTGTTGATATATCTGAAAGATATGTAGAAACGGTCAAGACAAGAACTTGGCTTAATGAAGATATTACCCCTTATGAATTGTACTTGAAAATGCTTTACGAATATTTAAAAGAGGACATAAATCTAGATCAGGAAATCGAAGTCGATATGCCGGAAGGGTTTATGGACCTACAGTATCAACAACAGGCTATAGTATCTGCTAAAAAAATCCTTGAAGCCTATCAAGGTGTGTTTATTGCTGACGTTGTGGGTCTAGGGAAAACATATATATCTGCCATGCTTGCGCAACAACTAGGAGGTGGTAAGCTCGTTATTTGTCCTCCTGTGCTGGTTGATTATTGGAAAGAAACCTTTTTTGAATTTGGTGTGAAAAAATATGAAGTGGAATCTCTTGGAAAACTGGACAAAATTCTTAAGCGTGACATAGACCGGTATGAGACCATATTTATTGATGAAGCACACCGTTTTCGCAATGAATACACACAAGGCTTTGAAAAACTCACAGAAATAACCTATGGGAGAAAGGTGGTGCTTGTTACTGCCACACCTTTAAACAATACTTTCCTTGATTTATTTAACCAGATAAAACTGTTTCAGTCGCCAAAACGATCTACTATACCTGGAATGGTTAATCTGGAAAAATTCTTTAATAAATGGATGAGCGATCTGAAGAAGTATAAAAAGTCGAATCCCAAATACATGGAACTCATCAAAGCTGGTTCAGAGGAGATACGGGAAAAAGTATTGAAGTATATCATGGTCAGAAGAACCCGTAGCGAGATTTTAAAATATTTTAACGAAGACATGGAAGAGCGAGGTTTGTCCTTCCCAGATTTAAGCGATCCTAAACGAATTATTTACAAGTTCGATGAAAAAACAGGACGCGTTTTTAATCAGACAATAGAACTACTGAAAAAGTTTTCATATGCTCGTTATATGCCTTTGGTATTCCTAGATCGCCAATTGACAGAATTTGAATTACAGAGCCAGCGAAATGTTGGTGGCTTTATGAAGGGTATTTTAGTAAAGCGCTTGGAAAGTTCATTTTTTGCTTTCAAGCAATCGATAAAGCGTTTCTTGAAATCATATGATGATTTTATCCAAATGTTTGAAAACGGACGTGTTTTAATTAGTAAGAAAGTTAATGTATATGATCTACTGGAAAATGATGATGAAGAAAATATTCTTAAGTTAATTGAAGAAGACAAAGTACAAGAATATGAGGCCAGCGAGTTCAAACCTGAATTCAAACCTACGCTTGAACAAGATCGAGAGATATTGAGTGCAATTCGTGAATTGTGGAAAGACGTAGATGCAGATCCTAAACTCGATACATTTATAGACCATTTGCAAAAAGGGGGTGATCTAGAGGGTAAAAAAATATTAACCTTCACTGAATCTGTGGAAACTGGTGAATATCTATATGGGAAGTTGAATGAAAAGTTTATTGGAAATGTGTTGTTTTTTTCCAGCAAGGGTGGTCAAATGGCTACAGGCCGTTTGGTTAAATCAGAAGCACGTCGAAAGATCTCAAATAATTTTGATCCAAATGCAAAAGACCAGGAAGATGACATACAAATTCTTATTAGCACAGATGTCTTGGCAGAAGGTGTTAATCTGCATAAGTCATATAGCATTGTCAACTATGACTTACCTTGGAACCCCACTCGTGTATTACAACGTGTTGGGCGTATAAACCGTGTTGGAACTGAACACGAGGAAATTCACATTTATAATTTCTTTCCTACAGATGAATCGGAACAAGAGCTAGGTTTGGAAGGCAATATCAAATCAAAAATTCAGGCCTTTCATGATACGTTAGGTGAAGACGCCAGATATCTAACTGAAGAAGAAATCGTTACATCTCATGAATTGTTTGGGGACACACTTTATAAAAAACTGACATCTAAAAAGACTTATGAACAGGAAGATGAAGAGTATAAATCAGAGCTGGAATACTTGAAGTTTTTAAGGGATATTCGTGACAAACAACCCGAACTATTTGAAAGAATAAAACGCCTTCCTAAAAAGGCTAGATCCGGCGTAAATGTAGAAAATGATCTGGATGGTTTAGTTACTTTCTTTCGTAAAAGTAAACTGAAGAAATTTCTTTACACTGATGGAGAGAAAGCAGAAGAAATCCCATTTTTTGATGCGGTGAATTTATTCCAATGTGAGCCAAATGTCAGAAGGCTACAAGTACCTATAGAATATTATGATTACTTGACAAAGAATAAAGAGCAGTTTGATAATATTACACTGGAAGAGGTGATTGATCCCGAAAGAAGCCGTGGTGGTCTGTCCAATGAAAAGTATGTAATGCGAAGACTGAAAGTAAGAGAATTCCGTAGGTATTCTGCATTTACTGATGACGATGAGGAATACATTCAGGTTGTGCTGGAAAAATATAACGAAGGGGTGATTCCTAAAAATACCACCAAACGTATCAAGCGACAGATTGAAGAAGAAAAAGAACCATTAAAAATACTATCTATACTGAAACGTGAAATTCCGACCAGACTACTTGGTGTTAGGCAAGTCGGGCATACTGGATTTGTATCCCAGCGTGAAGTGATTTTATCGGAATGGTTGGAAGGTGAGAATAGCTGATGGAAAAACAAACTGCCACCCGGTTAATTGAAAACACTTTCAACTATCCCTTTGATGAAGGACGATTTCGGCATTTTGCTATTAATCTGTTGAATAAGGTGGACGAGAGTAAAGGATTTGACTATATCTCCGGCACTTATATCCGACATTCTTTTAAAAATCATATTACCAAATACAGACGACTAGGGACTTACACCGACCCAGATGGCGAAAAGGTGGATGTACTTGTGGTACAGCTGCGAAACGAATGGGCATTGGAACGTTCCCGAACCATGCTCCGAAATTTTGCAGCAGATTATTTAGAAGGGCGAGATAATAAAGATGCTGCACTTATTGGTTATACGACCGATAATCTGGATGACTGGCGATTCTCATTTGTTCGAGTTGATTACGAATTATTTGAAAAAGATACTGGAAAGTATGGCGTTAAGAAAAAGTTAACATCTGCTAAGCGGTATTCTTTTCTGGTAGGTAAAAACGAACCCAATCACACTGCACAGGCACAACTCGTTGGCATATTGGAAAATGACCGAAAGAATCCTACACTTAACGATATTGAAAGCGCTTTTAGCGTAGATGCAGTTACCAAACAGTTTTACAAGGATTACCGCAGTCAGTTTGAAAAACTCTGGAATGAACTTAATGATATCGTTTC
The DNA here is from genome assembly GCA_001723765.1 of Candidatus Scalindua rubra. Lineage (GTDB taxonomy): Bacteria > Planctomycetota > Brocadiia > Brocadiales > Scalinduaceae > Scalindua_B > Scalindua_B rubra. The sequence continues at coordinate 3,188 of MAYW01000198.1, read as the reverse complement.
TAAAGATCCAAAAATCGCAATAGAATTTGAAACCAAATCCATTGATACAGCCAATTTTGCAAAAAAACTTATGGGTCAAATCGTCTTTTTGTATTTCCTGCAGAAAAAAGGCTGGCTGGGTGTCGGCAAAGATGAATCCGGGAATTATAAAGAATGGGGAACGGGCCCCAAAAACTTCCTGCGACGGTTGTTTGATAACGAATTCACCGAATATGGGAATTTCTTTAATGATGTATTAGAACCGCTATTTTATGTTGGGCTGGCTTCAGAACACGATGGCGATTTATTTCCTTTTCTGAATTGTAAAGTGCCCTTTCTTAATGGCGGTTTGTTTGAACCCATGAATGGTTACAACTGGCGTAAGACAGACATCCGCATTGATAATGACATTATTGAAGGTGTGCTGGGTACTTTTGATCAATACAATTTTACGGTGCGGGAAGATGAACCGTTAGAAAAAGAAGTAGCTGTTGACCCGGAAATGTTAGGTAAAGTGTTTGAGAATCTTCTGCCGGAAAACTTGCGTAAGGGAAAAGGCGCTTACTATACGCCCCGAACCATTGTTCATTATATGTGCCAGGAATCGTTGATTAATTATTTGAATACAACAGTGAACCAGCCTCCTAAATCATACCAGGAAATGGGTGAAGATCAATTGGATTCTTTAGGAAATAAACCGGTAAAAAACCAATTAAGGATTGAAGCCGAGCACCGTGATAAACCATTGGTCACCAAAGAAGATATTGAAACGCTTATCCGTGAAGGCGATATCATTCTGGAATTGGAAACGGCTATTGTAGAGCAGGGTAAAAAATACAAGTCCGCCTTGATGGATTCCATTAAAGACAATGCCGAAGCCTTGGATGGTGCATTGGCGAATATCAAGGTCTGTGACCCTGCCATTGGCTCCGGCGCATTTCCGGTGGGGATGCTCACAGAAATTGTAAAAGCCCGGACTGTATTATCTATTTACCTTAATGATGATGTCATTGCGAACAAAGTGAAGCAATCTCCTAACAATGAGATCGCCACATCCGCCAGTCGGCGGATTCGCGATGACAGGAATGTCTACAATCTCAAACGCCACTGCATCCAAAATTCGCTCTACGGTGTGGACATTGACCCCGGCGCCATAGAAATTGCTAAACTGCGACTTTGGCTCTCTTTGGTAGTGGATGAAGACGATTACACCACCATTCAGCCATTACCCAATCTGGATTATAAAATTATGCAGGGTAATTCACTCATTGAAGAATTTCACGGTATTTCATTGGATATTGAAAAGAAAAATGAGCAGCAAGGACTTTTCTCCGGCGGAAGTGAATTAGATGAGTTAATTGATGACCTGCACCAAAAACAGGACGACTTTTTTAACGCGGAACACCCCAGAGAGAAAAAGCAAAAACGGGAAGCAGTAGAAACCGCTATTTTTAACATCTTTCATAATGAACTGGAAAAGAAGAAAAGCATTTCTGCGGTGGAAGCCCAAGAGATTGAAACCGATTTAAAAGAAATGACCCACGGCAATAGAGAGCGCAACTTCTTCCCGTGGAAACTCTATTTTTCAGATATATATCGATCAAAAGGTGGGTTTGATGCGGTGATCGCCAACCCACCATACCTAAATTCAAGAAGCATGGCAAAGGCTAATCCAAAAATGCGCAAGTTGATACAAGCTTCCTACACACTGACAAAAGGGAGTTGGGACATCTACATAGCCTTTTTTGAAAAGGGATTCGGCCTATTGAACCAGAAGGGCGTGCTCACTTTCATAACGCCGGACAAGTGGATTTCCAAACCGTTCGGCGATGAGCTAAGGATTCAAACGACAGACAAGATATTCAGTATTCTGAAAGCTGGTCGTGGGGTTTTCGAGAGCGTAAACGTGGACGCGATTGTCGCAATCTACATGAGCGTACCGCAATCGCTCCTGCGCATTTATGACTATGTGGGCACGGAGATGGAGCTAAAGAGCGTCGTTCAGAAAAGCGATCTAAAGCCTCCCTACACCTATGACTGGCTTTTTACGAACTTTGGTGACTTCTTGTCGAAGATGGATGGGTATCACGGGAGACTGTCCACACTCGGCGTCTGTGAAAACTCCTGCGCCACAGATGACGCATACAAGTTGCGTAAGCTAATCGAGGAAGAACCCAAAGGCGCGAGACAAGACGTATACTTGCGGATCATCAATACAGGAACGATAGGCAAGTATGTATCCAAGTGGGGACAAAGGGAGATGGTTTATCTGGGCAATAAGTATTCCCGGCCAGTAGTAAATAGAAAACAGTTTCTTGAACTGTTCACAAATTCATATGGCAGAAAATCGGTGAGGAAAAAGGTAATCCTAAAGGGTCTGAACTTGCTGGATGCGTGTTTGGATGCAGATGGAAATATTATTCCTGGTATACCAACCCTTCTGATCGCGTCAGACCACTTGGAGACTCTAAAGCTTCTCCTTGCGATTGTAAACAGTTCTGTGACGTTTTTCTACCTCAAGGAAAAGTACCCAGCGTCAAGCTACAATCAGGGAACTACATTCACCAAGAAAATGCTCAATGACCTGCCGATCCCAGAAATTACGTCGCATGATAGGGGCAAACTCGTATCCACCGTAGATCGTATCCTCTCTGTGAAACGGCGCGATCCTACAGCAGACACTACCGCCCTTGAAGCCGAAATTGACCAATTGGTGTATGAGTTGTATGGGCTAACGGATGAAGAGATTGCGATTGTTGAGGAGAGTGTGAAATAATTGTGCATTATAAATGATGAATGAGTTATTGGTTTTTATAACAATATTGTGATATTTTATGAGTAAGTGGAGAATCGAATATTATGAAGATCATCGTGGTGATAAGCCGGTTGAAGCATATATTGACAGTTTACCTGTTGAAAAACAGGCGAACATTTTTCGATTGTTTGATTTGCTTGAAGAATTCGGGATTCAATTGGGAACACCCTATCTTAAACATATTGAAGGAAAAATTTGGGAAATGCGGCCGGGGTCAGAGAGAATACTATATTTTACCTTCACCGGTAGGAAATTTGTATTATTGAACGGCTTTACAAAGAAAACCAGAAAAACGCCAAAAAAAGAAATTAAAATAGCACAGAAAAGGAAAAAGGATTATGAAGAAAAAAACAAATGTTGATTTACACAAAGAAAGATTATTGCAAAAATATTT
>MAYW01000197.1 GCA_001723765.1 Candidatus Scalindua rubra | reverse complement strand
TCGTTTTGGTGTAAATGGTAAGCATTTGAGTTTTTATGTACGTCAGGGAAATACATCATTTTAAAGTAGGTCGCAATTTGGTATGGGAGACAAAATTGAGAATGCTTAAAAAAAAGTAATGGAAATTTGTTTCTATTGCTTTTGTTCTCAGGTATCCATTCGAGAAAAAAAACAAATAATTTATTCAATTATAATTATTATAATGATGTAATGAATAATGAGGATAATATAGAGCTTGAGTTGAAAGATATTTCTGCTTGAAAACAAGATAACGTTCTATTAACATAGCACGCATAGCCGCCCGCCTGCCGTCGGGCAGGCAACCAAATTTGGAAGTGTCTAAAGTGGCCTAAATTGCCTAAATTAAAAATAATAGTTTTTACCACGCTGACAGAGCTAAGCTCAGCTTTGGCGGGGTTTTACTACTAACTTATCGTAAAACTTGTTTTAAGCGCTCACTTTAAACTTTAGGCACTTTTAATTTTTTATGAGACTCAAAAAACTTCCTAAAACTTGTCCTCATGAAAATGGGGAAAAGAAAGTTTTACAGAGTAATAGTATAACACTCAATCCAAAAAACTGGAACACTTGAGCTTACAAGGAGCATTAATACAAGTATGGATTTTTGCATTAGGATTGATAATTGGGAGTTTTCTAAATGTTTGTATTTATAGAATACCAAAAAAAATTTCATTATTATGGCCGGCTTCTATATGCATTCATTGCAATAAACGCATAGTTTGGTATGATAATATTCCTGTTTTAAGCTATCTTTTCCTGAAGGGTAAATGCAGGCATTGTAATAATAAAATCTCAGTTAGATATCCAATCGTAGAGACCATCACAGGAATTGTTTTTTTGTTTTTGTTTCATAATATAATTATTGTAAATGGTTATTCACTATTTACTTATAGCTTCTACATAATCCTTTGTTGCCTTCTTATTATTGGTTCTTTTATTGATTTAAAACTTCGCATCATACCAAATGAAGTCACGTATAACGGGTTGATTTTGGCTCCTATAGCTAGTCTTTTGTGTACTGGAATACATGAATTTAATGGTTCATTAAAGTATTTTGGTAATAGCGGCAATCAATGGGCAAATTCTTTTTTGGCATCTTTGATAGGGATTTTCATTGCGGGAGGTTTGATTTTTCTGTGTGGCGTTATTGGTAAGATCGTCCTTAAAAAGGATGCGATGGGTTTTGGTGACGTGAAACTTATGGGTGTGATAGGTGGGTTTTTAGGATGGAAACTTGCTGTTGCAACTTTTTTTGTAGCCCCTTTTCTTGGATTATTGTTTGGCATACCTAAGCTTATTTTAAAGAAAGGACATGTAATTCCTTACGGTCCGTTTTTATCACTTGCAGCTTTCATATGTATATTGTTTAAAGATTTTTTTATCAAAATTATTGATAACTATTTAGATGTTTATTTAAACGTTTTTTTCTTATTTGTTAACACTTTGTGCCTTTAATTGTTAAAAAAGAGGACGGAGGTTATTATGAGTGTTAAATCAGGTTTTGTAAGATGTCTCTTTTTATCAATGATGGTTCTTCTTGTTGGATGTGCTGAGTTGAATGAACTCCGGCAAGAAAAAATATCAATGACTCAAATAATAGAAGGATTGCAAAAGGAAAATGAAGATTTGGATAATAGATTTGCTTTAAGCGAACAGGAAAAAGCAGGGTTGATTGAGGAGCGGGACAGATTAGAGAATGCAAGACGTAGTATGGAAGAAAGTCTGAATAGTCTGCGTGAAGAGAATTTATCAATGACCCGGAGAATAGAGGAGTTACAAAATGAAGTAGATGCGTTGGATAATAGTCTTACTTTGAGTAAACGCGAAAAAGCAGAATTGATTGAGGAGCGGGATAGATTAGCGGATAAAGGGCGTAGCATGGAAGAAAGGTTAAATAGCCTACGTGAAGAGAATTCATCAATGACTCAAAGAATAGAGAAGATACTAAGCGAAAAAGAAAAGTTGCAAGGTAAAGAAGGTGAATTGCAAAGGGAAAAAGTAGAGTTACAAGGTAAAATAGATAAATTGCAAAGTAAAATAGAAGAGTTACAAAGAAAGTAGTGTTAATATTACAATTATGCTGCTTCACTGGAATCACTTTTTCCGAACCGCAGTTTTTGGAAAAGGGTAACGCTTTATTTTAACAGGTTATAGAATTTGTGGAACGTAAAAAGACATGGTTATTGAAAGTTTTTTTTCAACCTTTAGGTTTCAATTTTAGAGAACGGAGGTGACTATGGGTTTTAAATCAGGTTTTGTGCGTTATTTTTTTTCTGTCTTTGATGATTCTTTTTGTAGGGTGTGCAGAGCTTAAAAGACTTCGGGAAGAAAAGGTAGCGATGACGCAGAGAATAGAAGAGTTGCAAAGGGAAAGGGATGATCTGAGTAATAGATTTGCTTCAAGCGAGGAAGAGAAAGCAAGGTTGATTGAGGAACGAGATAGTCTAGAAAATGCAAGACGTAATATAGAGGAGAGGTTGCGCGGTACAGGCGCAACTGTAAGGATAAAGGAAGGTAAAATTTCGGTTATGCTTCCTTCATCAATTTTATTTAATTCTGGTCAGGCTAAACTAAAAAAAGCAGCAAAAAATGGTTTGACTAAAGTTTGTGACGTAATTAAGAAAGATTTTCCAAATGATACTATAAGGATTGAAGGGCATACTGATAGTGATCCCGTTAAACGTACGAAAAAACTTTATGCGTCCAATTGGGAGCTTTCTGCTATGCGTGCTGCAAATGTACTTCATTTTCTTGTAGACAAGTGTCATTTAGATGCTAAGAGATTATATATTGCTGGTTTTGGAGAATATCAACCAGTTGCAAGCAACAAAGATAAAGGAGGTAAGAAGAAAAATCGACGCGTAGAGATTGTTGTTCTGACAGACAGATGATAGCCATTATCGATTATGGAATGGGTAACTTAAGAAGTGTAGAAAAGGCATTTGAAAAAGTCGGCTTTGGCGCTGTGGTAACGGATAAACCTGAGATAATAGACAAGGCTGATAAAATTGTGTTACCTGGTGTTGGCGCCTTTAAAGATGCAAAGATTGGTTTGGAAGAAAGAAATTTAATTGAACCAATTATAAATCATCTGAATAAACATAAACTCTTTTTGGGGATTTGCCTTGGTCTTCAGTTACTTTTTACGAGGAGTAACGAGGGCGGTAAACATGAAGGCCTAAATATTGTTGCTGGTGAGGTGGTTAGATTTAAATCTAACCAATTTCACCATGCAGATGGGCAGGATAGAACAACAGAATCTTTTACAAAGTTATCTGGTGGAAATGGTCATAGGTTAAAAATACCTCATATGGGATGGAATAAGATACAATTAAAGAAAGAAGTTCCTATCTTAAAGGGTTTACCAGGTAATCCATATATGTATTTTGTACATTCTTATTATGTAGTTCCGGATCGAGATGATATTATAGCTACTGAAACAGAGTACGGAACCACATTTGTATCAATGATATCAATCGATAATATCTTCGCAATGCAATTTCATCCCGAGAAAAGTCAGCGTTATGGTTTAATGATTCTCAAAAACTTTGGTGAATTATAAGTAAAATTAATAACTATTACAAAAATGTTAATAATACCTGCAATAGATTTGAAAGACGGAAAGTGTGTTAGACTGTCTAGAGGAAAGAAAGAGTATGAGACGGTCTTTTCAGATAATCCTGTGCAAGTTGCTAAGACATGGAAGGAACAAGGGGCAGAATACATTCATATTGTTGATCTGGATGGGGCATTTGAAGGTGAACCTAAAAATACATACATTATAAAGCAAATTAGGAAAAGTGTAGATATACCCTTACAGGTTGGAGGTGGTATTAGAAATAAACAAGTTGTAAATGAGTTACTTGATTTGGGAATTGATAGACTCGTTATAGGAACAACGGCGCTTGATTCACCAGAATGGCTTTTTGAACTATGTTCTGAGTTTCCTGGAAAAATAGCTGTTGGGATTGATGCAGAGAAGGGTAAGGTTGCTGTTAAAGGATGGACATCAGTTTCAGAGTGCACAGCTATAGATTTTGCAAGGGAAATTGAGAAGGCAAATCCTGTAGCTATTATTTTTACTGATATAGAGAAGGACGGAATGTTACAAGGACCTGGTTTTTCGGGTATTATGGATTTTACCAAAAATGTTAATTTGCCCGTTATAGCTTCAGGAGGTATATCTTCTATTGAAGATGTAAAAAAGTTGAGCCTTTTTCCTCTTGAAGGAATGATTATTGGTAAAGCGCTTTATACGGGTGATGTTTTGTTGTCAGAGGCTATAAAGATGTGTAAGAGCCAAACTTATGGAGTACATCGTCCCTGCCCGACCCGTCCGAACGGCATAGCCGGGCGGGCAGATGGCAGGCGGGCGTGACGATGTGTATTAAAGCAGTGACACGGTCACTGCACTCCAAAGACTTCAAATAACGAATAAATAACACTGAATTTGAGCTAATTTACTATGGAGGCATATGATGGGACAATATGAAACGAAAGATATTAGAAACGTAGCATCTATTGGTCACGGTGCATCAGGGAAGACTTCGCTGGTTGAAGGAATATTATTTAAGACGGGTGCTACAAAACGTTTGGGGAGTGTTGATGATGGTACTTCCATTTCGGATTTTGATCCAGAGGAAAAGGAAAGAAAAACCACTATTGATTCTTCAATCCTGCATTGCAATTGGCAGGGTAAAGAAATTAATATAATTGATACACCGGGATATCCTGATTTTATAAGCGGCTCAATAAGTGCATTAAGCGCTGTAGAAACTGCAATAGTTGTGGTTGCTGCGACAAGTGGGATTCAGGTAAATACACAAAAAATGTGGAGTATTGCTCAAGAGGCGGGATTGGCCCGAATGATAGTGATCACAAAGATGGATGGTGAAAACATTGATTTTCCTGATCTTCTAGATTCCATTCAAAATGCATTTGGTTCAGACTGTTTGCCGCTGTTGTTACCTATAGGCCATGGGTCGGGATTTAAAGGAGTAGTTGATATTTTAAACCTGCCAGATGAAGTGCCGGGTGATGTGATTGGCGATGTTGATGATAGCCGTGAGAAGTTGCTTGAAGGAATTGTTTCTGTAGACGATGAATTACTGGAAAAGTATTTGGATGGTCAGGAAATCGAGACTGAAAAACTTCATGAATGTTTTTGTAAAGCCGTTGCTTCAGGTAGTGTAGTGCCAATCTTATGTTGTGAGAACAAAAAACTTTTAGGTATTGAAGGAGTTCTTGAAACAGTTGTAAATTTTACCCCTTCACCAGAAAGAGGTCTATCTCGAATGTGCATTAGTGAAGGAGGGGAAGAAAGTGAAATAGAGGTTTCAGAAAGCGCTCCTTTTAGCGCGCAGGTATTCAAATCAGTTACAGATCCTTTTGTTGGTAAGCTGAGTTTTTTTAGAGTGTTTTCAGGAACGTTAGAAAATCAATTGGGATTTTATAACGTTCGTACTAAGAAAAATGAAAAGGTTGGGCATATATTCAAGACTTTTGGTAAAGAACAGCAGGAAATAGAGAAAGCCATTCCCGGCGATATTATTACAATTTCAAAAGTGGAAGATATATCTGTTTCAGATACATTATGTAATTCTCAACAAATCGTAAAGTTTAAGGATATCAAATTTCCTAATCCTATGGTGTCTTTGGCCGTAAAACCTAAGAGTCGTGGGGCAGAGCAAAAGATAAGTGAAACGTTAAACAGGTTAGTAGAAGAAGACAGTACATTTAAGGTTTCAAGAGATGGACAGACAAATGAATTAGTTATTACGGGGATGAGCAATTTGCATCTAGATGTAATACTGAGTAGATTAAAGAGTCGCTTTGACATAGAGGTAGATACCAGTCCACCAAAGATTCCTTACAAAGAAACGATCACTACGAAAGCGAATTCACAATATAAACATAAAAAACAAACAGGTGGTAGAGGGCAGTATGGAGAGGTTTATATACGTATAGAACCATTAAAGAGGGGTGATGGATTTGAATTTAAAAGTGAAATAGTTGGTGGCGCAATTCCCTCTCAGTATATTCCAGCAGTAGAGAAGGGTTTAAGAGAAACAATAGAAAAGGGAATCTTAAGTGGCAACCCGATAGTGGACCTTAAAGTTGCGCTGTACGATGGTTCTTTTCATACTGTTGATTCATCAGAAGCTGCATTTAAGATAGCAGCATCAAAGGCATTTCATCTGGCGTTTAACGATGCAAAGCCTGTATTATTAGAACCCATAGTCGACATAGAGGCAACCATACCTTCTGAATTTATGGGTGATATAACAGGTAACCTTTCATCGAGGAGAGGACGCATACAAGGTATGGGTTCATATGGAGACCTCCAGGTAGTAAAGGCAAGTATCCCTATGGATGAAGTTAAAAACTATGAAACAGAACTAAAATCAATGACAGGTGGTAGAGGTTCATATACAATGGAGTTTTCGCATTATGATATAGTTCCCTCACATCTTACTCAGACAATTATAGCTCAGGCAAAGAAGGAAGCTGAAACAACGGATTAAATAAAATAAAAGAGCCACCAAAATGTTTTTTTAAGTAAAAAAAAGTAAAAAAAAGACTTGACATTAATAAATAAGTTAATATATTATAAGCTAAAAACTAATATAACCATTTTTTTTCAATTTGGTGGGGGTTATAATTCCAACCGCTTTATCATCAGTTGTATAATAAAAACTCTCTCCTAAATTTCTATTTTTTTTTCACATCAATTTTTCATCTATCAACAGTTAAAGAAAAACTTGGCTTTAAAGGAAAATTAAGTAGTATAGATATTTTTTTCTAAAAATGAAATATTTATTTTATTAATCTACGTGAGGTTTTCGCATAATTTACCTGCCCTGCATTTATCGAGAAGACCTGCCCGACTACCCGTCCGAATGGCATGGCCGGCCGGGTGTCTTTCAGGCGGGTTGGATAGAAATGGTTTAATAGTAAAATGGGTAAATAGTCAAATTGTTAAACGGTTAAGTAGTTGAATAGTATCACAGGCATCTTGCCTGTGATTGACAGGCTGCCCCGCACTTTCAGGGACATATACTACGCCCATGTAATAGTTAGCGTGAGTTTACGAATTAGCCGTGGCTAATTCGTAAACTCACGCTAGTGTGTAGAAAGTGCGGGGTGTCCCACTAATTAACAAATCAGCGATTTGACAGTTTAACTGATTAAGGACATTATAATATGTCAAAAATCTTGCAAAATACAGACAGACAGAACAAACCACTCTAATATATTTTTTTAAGCCTTGGCCCTGCTCTTTCATAATGAAAGTGCGGGGTTAGGGCTTTTTTATTTCCCGATTATTAAAAAATTACGCCACGAAGGCGCTAAGACACTAAATTTTTTCTAAGTCAAGCTTTGTGTCTTTGTGTGAGGATTAGTAATTTAAATATTATCTTTTTGAAACTTTTATACCATGAAAGGAGGGGGGGATGCACAAACTCTAGTGTGAAAAGAAGATGTTTTTGTCAAATTCAATTTCATGGAGGTGAAAGATATGCGAGAATTTATAATTGCAATTATGTTCGTCGTTGCTTTTATGGTAGCTTGTACCCAGTCGGTAGCCAAGGAGGTAGCCAAGCCGGAAGTTAAGAC
>MAYW01000196.1 GCA_001723765.1 Candidatus Scalindua rubra | reverse complement strand
ACCCGAATGCTTCCCCGTTTTCACGAGGACAAGCTTATCGGGTATCTAAGAGGCCCGTACATCCTAGATTCCCGCTAAAAAAATGCGGGAATGACAGCTTTGGGGCAATAAATAAAACACGAAAAAAGCTAACCGGACACTACTGACAAATAATGTATTTAAATTTTATTTATGTTATATATGGGTAATTTTATGTCCCTAATATCTTGGTTTATAAAATTTCCGAGATATTGTTTGTATTTTAGAAAAATATTTTGACCAATTATGGCTGATATAAAATCAGACGGCAAAAAATTACGATTTGGGAATTACGATTTAAATCCCCCTGTCTCCCCCTTTAGAAAAGGGGGACTAAGGGGGATTAGGAATGTAAATGTAGAGGCAAAAGGGGAGGTATTATTATGAAAAGTAAAAATAAAGATTATGTAACTTATAAAGACAATATAACGCCTATGCAAGGAATCACGAAGTATATATCTAAAATGACAAATATGAGAATAATTTTATTTGCTGTGGTTATTGCGGTTCTGATAGCGCTTTATTCATCGCTTGCTTTGCATGCTCAAGAAGCGGTGGAGGTGGAAGGAACAACTGAAGTGGCGGAAGCTGAAATGACGACCGATGCAGAGGGAGCTGCGGGAGAAGAGGCGCAGGAAGTAGTTGCTGGATCTGAACCACTTGACGAGGTGCCAGTTAAGGGTGCAGAGACCAGGACGTTTTTCGGCGTGAGTTCACGCGTAATCATCTGGATAATAGCAGAGATTCATCTTATGTTCGGGGCATTTGTGCTTGCTGTGCCCATGTTTGCCATAGCTATAGAATTTGTTGCGCTGAAGAAGTCAAAGACAGACCCTGTAGAGGCTGCCAGATACGACAAATTGGGTAAAGAGTTTGGCAAGCTCCTTTCTGCCGCATTTGCCACCACCGCGGCGCTGGGTGGTCTTCTGGCCTTTACTCTTTTAAGTCTTTATCCCGTCTTTATGCATGATATGATAAGGATATTCAATAAAGGGATGTTCTTTTACGCACTCCTTTTCTTTGGCGAGACATTTACACTGTATGCCTGGTATTATTCATGGGATAGATTACTTCACACTCCTGGGCAGAGATGGCTTCACATTTCAATGAATATATTATTAAATCTTTTTGGCACTGTAATCATGTTGGCGGCTAATGCCTGGGCCACATTTATGATGTCTCCTGATGGTATAAATATGGTAACCGGTCAGGTCACAAGCCTGTATCATGCAATTTGGAACCCTCTCTGGGTGCCTGTTGCTGTGCATAGGTTGTTGGGAAATCTCACCTTTGGTGGATTTATCGTGGGTGGCTACGCTGCTATAAAGCTCCTGAAATCATATACACCTGAGGAAAGGAGGCATTATGATTGGATGGGTTACACGGGTAATTACGTTGGTCTCATAGGATTAATCCCCCTCCCATTTGCCGGGTACTGGCTTGGGAGAGAGGTTTACAGCGCCAGCGCCGTTATGGGAAATCAGATGATGGGCGGCGCCTTTTCATGGCCCTTTGTTGTACAGATAACGATGGTGAGCACAATCTTTACCCTGGCAAATTATTACATATGGATGAGTATGCAAAGGATGCCGGGCATAGAGCGTTATAACTACATGCTGAAATACGTCTTTGCCGTCATTGCTGTTTGTTTCGCTATACTTATAACACCGCATAACCTGCCTCTTAGCGGTGAAGAAAGGGCCATTATTGGCGAGGCGTATCATCCCTTCTCAAAATTCTTTGGAGTAATGACGGGTAAGGTGGCGGTATTCAATTTTATGATACTTACTACCTTTTTCACCTTCTTGATATACAGGCGCGCTAATAAAAGTGAAACGGTTCATTTCTCTACTCATGGTAAAAACGCTAAGATTGTAATCCTTTCTACTGCCGGCGTTGTAAGTGGCTTGATGGCGCTTTATGCCATAGCCCTTGTCACGGATGAGGCGAATGCAAAGGTTATTGGATATGTATGGCCATTGGCAGGTTTACTCTTTTTCGAGATAGCCTCTATGTGGATTTCATCTTTCCTTACATTTGCCAACAGAGGTAAGCTTGCTCAATATATCAATTATGGCGTAACTGTATTCACGGTCGTGCTATTCCTTGGCTTTTATGGGTTTTATGTAATGTCCACGGCAAATCTGGTCATGAGGTATATCACCGTAACTCAGGTGATCATGGTACTTAGCTGCATGGCCATGAATGCCGTAATAGACGCCTATTTATACCGCAATGCCAGGGTAATTGGAGAGATTAAATGGGGCAAGATACCCTTAAGGGCGCAGTATGTCCTTATACTTCTGTGCGTGGCGATTGTAATACTTATAGGTGTTATGGGTTTCATCCGTTCGGGGCTTCGCATGGAGTGGCACATATATGGTTATATGCAAGATCCAACTGCTTATGCCTTTACACCCAGTGTAAGGATGTTGGGGGTTGTTAATGGATCCATAGTTGCCATCTTCTTAAGCATGGTAGTCCTTGTCTTCTGGCTGGCAGGTCTAACTGAGAAGAAAAAGGTAGTAGCTCCTGATGAAGCTAAGAGGAAAGTTCCCGGGATTCCACCAGACTAGCGCCTGGCCCTGCATTAACTAATGGAGGGGAGATAATAGATAACGATAGCGGCGCCGCAGGCAAACGATCGAAATAGCTTAACAAGCCGGAACAGGAAGGGATTTAGGATTCCTAATCCCCCTTAGTCCCCCTTTTCAAAAGGGGGAGACAGGGGGATTTAAATCGTAAATTGTCAATCGTAATTTTTTGCCAGTAAGAAGTGGCCTGTGGCAATCGTAGGTCGGGTTTCTATACCCGACTTTACTAAGATACAAAAAAAACAAGTAAGGTAATAGGAGGAGTATTTGTATGGGTTCTAACATAAAAGTAATGATAGTTGGCACGATTGGGATACTGCTTTTTGTGGGTTTCTGTTCCTATGTTACAACTGTTTCAGGTACAGGAGGAGGAGGGGGAGAGGTGGCAGCGGGCATCAACCCGGAGGCAGGCAAAGAGATATTTTTTGGTGATGGCCAGTGCAGCACATGCCATAGCGTGGGTGGTGAAGGAAGCGCTAACCGGTGCCCTAACCAGGGTACCCTGATGGTGAGGGTAACGGAGGACAGGAAAATTCAGTTTAATGAGAAGGGCATCTCAAGGTTAAAAGAGCGAGAACAACAGACAGGAAAAAAATATTCTTCACTTGATTACCTTGTTGAATCGATAGTAGATCCACAGGCATATATAGTGGAAGGATTTGGAAAGATCATGCCCAAGGTATTTGAACCCCCAATTGTTCTCAGTCAGGAAAAGATCCTGGCAGTAATTACGTATCTGCAGACGCTTGGGGGAGATGAGATACTTGAGGCGGATATAAATGCAGTGGTGGCAATGAAAGACAGGATACCCAAGGCAAAAAAGGGCAAAGTAAAGCCGTGGGAACCTCCCCTTCCAGTGGACATTGCTGCGGGTGAGAGTTTGTTTTTCGATAAAAGCCGTGAGGCAAGTTGTGTCAAATGTCATACTATGGATGGTAAAGGGGGGAAGGTTGGACCGGAGCTTACGGGGATTGGCGCAGTTCAGAGGCCTGAATATTTCGTCGAATCTCTCCTTAAACCCAGCGAGGTAATTGTCGGCGGATTTGAAACCACATCTATTATGGATGTAGATTATGTGATGTACAGCGGGATTGTTCAAAACGAAGATGAAGAGGTGGTTGAACTGGCTGTGGATGAAGGCGGTAAGCTCGAAATAGTAGAGATCTTTAAGGAGGATATCGAGGAAAGGAAGAAGGATCCAATCTCAATGATGCCTGGCAATTTTAATGAAATGCTAAATGTTCAGGAACTATATAACGTTGTGGCATTCCTTGCTAGCAAAAAATAAGAATTTTCGAGTAACTGCTCAATATCAAGTGGAATTAGATAGCCTCCCTTTCGGGAGGATTCCAGCAATGAACCTGGAATCCCCGCGAAAGCGGGGCTGGAGCCCTTGCGAAGAGAGGGAATGGAGTGGGTATTCCACTGGATATTGAGCAACTACATTTTCGATATACTTTCTTTAATGGGAGGATAAGTCAATGAATAATACTAACGCGCCAGCAAAAAAATTAAGTGACGCATACTTGCTGCCCTGGGTTATCCTGGTGCTCATTATTATGGGTTGTATACTATATTTTGCATTCCCCTCTATATGGGCGTGGGTAGTGGGTAAGGAGCATAGATTGCCTACTCCATCAACGTTGATGCTATGGTATATGGCATTGACGGGTTTATTTACTGCACTCTGGACTACGACGAGGAATGAAAGGATAGAAGAGTGCCTTGCATTTTTGTATCAAAATAGGACAAAAACCCAGAACGTGCTTCGAATAGTTATATTGACAGCCATTCCGCTCTTACTAGGGTATGCTGTATACTCAAATGGAGCTGTCGCAGTAGCATCGCCTACAGAATTAAGGCAGCAGCACCCGACATTACCAGGTAAATTTGAGAATCTTGTAAATCCTTATAACCCTAACTTTGATATGAACTATCAGAATCCCCCTAAGGACAAATTGAAAATCATCGAAAATGGGAAGGTCCTATTTCAACAGAACTGTAGGCCATGCCATGGTTCAAAGGGGGATGGCAACGGTCCTTTTGCTGATGCCTTTCGTTTAAAGCCCGCAAACTTCAGAGACCCTGGAACTATTGGCACAATCGTTGAGAACTATCCTGTCTGGCGTATAAAGAAAGGGGGGCCGGGTCTGCCTAAGATCGCAACTCCCTGGGATTCTACAATGCCTCCATGGGAACCAGACTTTACCGATGACCAGATATGGAGGATTATAATGGGTGAATATATAACGGCAGACGTAGCGCCGCGACAGCCAGAAGTGCTTCATGAGGAATAAAATGTTTCATTATGATTAATTTTGAATAAGGCAATGAGGTGGTGAATTAACATGCAAAAATATGCTATTTTATCCGTTTGCATTATTTTAATTGTGGCAATAACAAATTCTGTACAGGCTGCTACAAAAGAAGATATCGCCAAAGGAAAGGAAATCTTTGAGAAGAGGTGCTATTACTGTCACGGCATGAAAGGAGCAGGAGATGGCCCGGTGGTGCCGCGCCTTGATCCTAAACCGCGGAATTTCAGGAATGCCGATTTCAGGTTTCGGACAACACCGCTTGGAACGCTTCCCACTGTGGATGACCTCTTCAAGACTGTTTCAAATGGCGTATTCGGCACGGCTATGCCATTCTGGAATACACTGTTGAGTGAACAGGAACGCAGACAGGTAATCTCTTTTATACAGACCTTTTCAGACAAGTGGGAAAAGGAAGGGCCGGGAAAACCTATAACTCCTGCTAAAGAGCCCCCATTTAACGAAGAAAGTATCGCCAAAGGAAAAGAACTATTTGAAAAAAATAAGTGTTTTTTGTGTCATGGTGACGAAGGAAGGGGAGATGGAAGAATTACCAAAACTTTAAGAAATGAATGGGGGTTTCAGTTCAGGGCAAGGAATTTAACAAAGGGCTGGCTATTTAAGGGAGGAAACACCGTACAAGATATATTTAATCGCATCTCAACTGGCCTTAACGGGACACCAATGGGGTCATTTGCCGAGATAATTCCAGAGGATGAGGACCGATGGCACCTGGCGCATTTTGTAAAATCGATGAACCGCGACCCAATACCTTCAACCAAGGGAGGCGGCGGCGGAGCGACAGTACTTGCTGCTAAAAAGATAGAAGGCGATTTATCTACTGACCCATATGACCCCAGATGGGATGAAGTCACGAAAATACTTGAGATTGAGATGGGGGGTCAATTAATGGTGGCGCCCAGGTCATGGACTCGACAAATAATAAATGCGGTTACCTTGAGATCCATGTATAATGAAAAAGAAGTAACTTTTTTACTTGAATGGGATGACCGTACAGGCGCTCAGGATGAGATTTTCAGGGATGCTGTTGCAATTCAATTTCCAGTAAAAGAATATCCAGGTGCCGAAAAGCCTCATTTTGCAATGGGCGACAGGACTCATAAGGTCAACCTTTGGAGGTGGGAGGCTGAGTATAATCCGGAGGCTCAGGTAGAAGGGTTTCAAAACATAAGGGAATATGACGGCGGCGCTAATATAAAGGAGATTAACGGGAAGGGATTTGAAAAACCTCTTATCCCACAACCAACATCAGACGTAAGTGGCAAGGGTTATTGGAAGGATGGGAGGTGGAGAGTAGTGTTTACAAGATCTCTGACGACGGAGGATAAGGCCAATGACGTGCAATTTGTAATGAACAAGAATTTTCCTGTTTCCTTTGCCGCCTGGAATGGGGCAAATAACGAGACAGGCTCGCAGCATTCCGTGGCCCCATGGTACTATGTGGTTTTAACGACAGCAACACCGAGTAGTATTTATGCATATACTGCCATAGGAATTATCATGGTTGCCGGTGGTGAATTATGGTTTGTTGGTTGGCTCCGTAATAGGCGTCGCAACAACAAATCCACCTAATTCCCACTTTGTTAAAGGGGGAGAGGGGGATTATCCCCATAGGTGTTAGGTTAAGAAGATTTTTTTAATAGGGTTAGAGCATGGTCGTTGTTGTAAGGTCAATGATTTCAACCCTGTGGGATAAATTCAATTTGTCCTATTCCACAGGGTGAAATAGTAGCAAAACCAGTAGCGGAAACCGTTCGGCTGAGCTCACGCCGATGCCTTTAGGTTTCCATGTCCATGGTATGGATAGCAAAGATGGTTATATGAATGTTTAAATTGGGTTTAATCCCGTGGTGTGTGGAGGCCTGAAGGCCTCCGCTACAGATTCTTTTTATTGACTGTATTGGAATTTCAAAGTTTGCTACAATTTTGTAGGGTGGATTAAGGCCGACCCGTCCGACCGGCACGGGCGGGTAGGACGAATCCACCAAAGATAGATTGCCCCGTAGAATGAAACGTTTTTATATATATCTTGGTTGGAGCGTATAGAATGAATCCTAATAGAATTACATAAAGTTTTATAAGCTGTTATTCAACGGGGTAAAATTCGTGCGGGTAAAAAATGTAGGTGGGTTCGCCCTGTGGAGTAATAAAGTAGCTCTACTCCACAGGGCTTAACCCACCCTACTTCATTAATCAATTTGCGCAGCTAAGTTCTATTTACCCTGTGTGATATAACTTCGTTATTTCACGGATGAACTTTTTTTTGCACATTTTTAAGTAAGTTCTCAAATAGTCGAGGTAAAGTTATTTATAGGGGTGGCATGGACAAACTTTGTTTGTCCGTGCTAAACACGCATGATCATTTTTGGTCACCACGAAGGATGAAAATCAAAGGTTTTCTGGATTTCCCTGCGAAAGCGGGGCTAATTGCTTTTCCTTCCTTTCGGAAGGAATCCAGAGGCTATTTTCGGATTAAAAAAAAGTTAAAAGATAAAATTGTTATCTGTATCCAGTAGTGTCCGGTTAGGTTTTTGCGTGTTTTATTTATTGCCCCAAAGCTGTCATTCCCGCATTTTTTTAGCGGGAATCTAGGATGAACGAACCTCTTAGATACCCGATAAGCTTGTCCTCGTGAAAACGGGGAAGCATTCGGGTATGACAAAAGCATCGCATGCAAAAACCTAACCGGA
>MAYW01000195.1 GCA_001723765.1 Candidatus Scalindua rubra | reverse complement strand
GGAATGACAGCTTTGGGGGCAATAAATTAAACATGCAAAAACCTAACCGGACAATACCAAATTTTAATGTATATAAATATAATTGTCAAAAGAAAAAAGATTCTCTTTTCATAATACAATATTATTTTTTATAATACGAGACGTTCAGCTATATTTTTCTTCTTTCTTGGAGGATCAAAGAATGAAAATTGCAGTAAAATCTGATGCAGTAGAAAAAGAATCAACAGACGTAATCATAATAAGTCTTTTTGAAAATATGAAAAGTATACCTTCCGAATTAAACTCACTTAACAAAGCATCAGGAGGAACCATATCTAATTTGATGAAGAACAAGGATTTCACCGGAAGGTTAAATGAAATAATAATGATCCCAACTTATAAAAAAATCATGCCAAAAAGAATTCTGTTGGTTGGTCTGGGCAAATCAACAGAATTAACTTTAGACAAGATTCGACAAGCTGCCGGCACTGCAGCCAGAACAATTCAAGGAAAGAAATTCAAAAGTCCTTCAATGCTATTATATAAAACAGAATACAAAGATATTTCTACAGAAGACGTTACCCGTTCAGTTGTAGAGGGTGTTCTATTATCGCTATATAATTTCACCATGTATAAGACATTAAAGAAGGAAGAGAAAACGGACATTAATAATTTCACCTTATTTATTCAAAGAAAAGATATCTTAGATAAAGTTAAATCTGTAGTAAGAAATACTCAAATCGTAGCTGAAGCCGTTAGCTTTACTCGTGATCTTGTGAACATGTCTGGAAGTGATGCGACACCAACCTTTCTTGCAAATAAAGCAAAAGGAATTGCAAAAACTAAGGGCGTGAAATGCAGAATCCTGTCTATAACTGATATGAAAAAACTGGGTATGGGCGGCATCTTGAATGTATCGAGAGGGAGTGCTCAACCACCTAAATTTATCATTATTGAATATAACACTAAGAAAAAGAATAATGATACAATCATTATTATAGGTAAAGGTATAACATTTGACTCTGGAGGCATATCCTTAAAGCCGGGCAAGGAAATGGATTTGATGAAAGCTGATATGGCAGGCGCCGCCGCTGTCTTGGGTACTTTTAAGGCTATATCCAACCTAAAACCTTCTATACACCTTGTTGGTTTGGTACCATGTACAGAAAACATGCCGAGTGGCACAGCCTTGAAACCCGGTGATATCATCAAATGTCTATCAGGTAAAACAGTGGAGGTTGTAAATACAGATGCTGAAGGCCGTCTGATTCTGGCAGATGCTCTCAGTTACGCAAAAAGGTATAAGCCAGACGCCGTAATAGACCTTGCTACGTTAACGGGTACATGTGTTGTGGCCTTAGGAACATTTGCATCAGGTATGTTTGGTAACAATGACGGTCTTAAAGATAGGGTACAAAGAGCAGGTGAAAAATGTCATGAAAGAGTCTGGGAATTGCCATTATGGGATGAATATTATGATTTAATAAAGAGTAACATAGCTGACATCAAAAATGTTGGCGGGCGATATGGAGGCGCTATTACGGCTGCATGTTTTTTAGCTAAGTTTATAGAAACTATCCCATGGGTTCATCTTGATATAGCTGGAACTTTTTTAGTAGAAAAAGACACTCCATACATTAGAAGAGGCGCTACAGGAGTTGGTGTGCGTTTATTAACACAATTGATTCAGGATTGGAAAAAGATGCCTGATGCAAGTAAAAAGAATAAAAAGTAATTCTAATAAAGCAGAAAATTTTAACTACATATCGATAAAGGGTGCAAGACAGCATAACCTTAAAAATATTAATATCAATATTCCTAGAGATCAGCTTGTAGTAATCACAGGTGTTAGCGGCTCTGGAAAATCTTCCTTAGCATTTGATACTATTTACGCTGAAGGACAACGACGTTATATAGAAAGTCTCTCCTCATATGCAAGGCAATTTCTTGACCAAATGGAAAAACCAGATGTTGATATCATCGAAGGCCTCCCACCTACTATTGCAATTGAGCAACGCACAAGCCATGCAGGACCACGCTCCACAGTCGCTACAACAACTGAGATATACGATTACTTACGCCTTCTCTTTGCAAAAGCAGGAACACCTTATTGCCATAATTGTGGTATAGCAATCGCAAGACAAACCATAGAACAGATTTTGCATAGAGTAATTCAAATCCCTAAAGGCACAAAAATTATGATTCTTGCACCTATAATTAAGGGCAAAAAGGGTGAGCATAAAGAAATTTTCCAGACAATAAGACGCAAGGGCTTCGTACGCGTTAGAGTTGATGGAGACATTATTGACGCAAGCGCCGACATAAAACTAAGCAGATATAAAATACATGATATTGACGTTGTCGTAGACAGACTGATAGTTAAGGATGACATTCACAAGAGGCTTAATGATTCAATACATACAAGTTTAGAACTAGGAGAAGGAGCCGTAATCGTTACTCAAGAAAAGAAGGGCAAATGGGATGACATTATGTTTAGTGAACGTTACTCTTGTCCTCATTGTGGAATAGGTTACGATGAACTAGCTCCTAGAATGTTTTCTTTTAATAGTCCATACGGTTCATGTAAAGAATGTGAAGGTCTCGGAATGACACTGGAATTTGATCCGGAGCTGATTGTTCCAAACGAAGAATTAAGCTTAGGTGAAGGAGTTATTCATGCATGGTCAAACTGGAGCTCAATTACACAAACTCATTATCACGATATGTTAAGCGAATTTTCAAAGAAATTTAACATAAGCCTCAAAACACCTTTTAAGAGGCTTAATAAGAAAATCAGAGATATTTTATTATATGGTGAGTCGCAAAATATTAAAAAGTTTAATAGTAACGAGCGTTTTGAAGGCGTCATTCCGACTTTATGGCGTGTATATGATAAGACAAATAACTACGATGTCATAAAACGTCTTGAAGGTTATATGGATTATGATACATGCGAAGCTTGTAAAGGGGCAAGGCTAAGACCTGAAGCGCTGGCTGTGAAGATTAGTAATATGACAATTAATGAAGTTGCCTCAATGACTGTAGAAAATGCATATAACTTCTTTAAATCTCTAGAATTTGAAGGTGAAAAAGAAATTATTGCAAAAGGTATTTTAAAAGAAATTATAGTACGATTACGTTTCATGGTTGATATAGGGATACATTATTTAACTTTGGACAGGAGAAGCGATACACTTGCTGGTGGAGAAGTGCAGAGGATTCAATTAGCCACTCAAGTTGGAACTGGTCTGGTTGGCGCGTGCTACGTATTAGATGAACCAACTATAGGATTACACCATAGGGATAACAAAAGATTGATTAATACCTTAAAAAGATTGAAAGACTCGGGTAATACCGTAATTGTAGTCGAACACGATGAAACAATAATACGCAATGCAGATTATGTAATCGATTTGGGACCTGGCGCTGGTAAACGTGGAGGAACAGTTGTGGCAAAAGGGACTGTTCCAGAAATTATCTTCAGTA
Source organism: Candidatus Scalindua rubra (assembly GCA_001723765.1). GTDB lineage: Bacteria > Planctomycetota > Brocadiia > Brocadiales > Scalinduaceae > Scalindua_B > Scalindua_B rubra. The sequence goes on along the minus strand of MAYW01000195.1, from coordinate 4,315 downwards.
ACGGATCATTGACCTCACAATATCTTAACCATAAACTTAAAATAGATATCCCAGGTTATCGAAAGGAAATAAACATAAAGAGCTCGATCTTGATAAAAGGCGCACGAGAGAACAATCTTAAATCAATTGACGTTATGATTCCTTTAAACGTTTTCTGCTGTATAACCGGAGTTTCTGGATCAGGCAAAAGTACACTGATTGACCAGATCCTACATAGGGCATTAATGAAGGAGCTTTATAAAAGTCGTCTTAAACCGGGCAAATTTAACAAAATAATCGGTATAGAAAAAATTGACAAGGTCATTGAAATAGATCAATCTCCAATCGGACGGACACCTCGCTCTAATCCTGCAACATATACAAATCTATTTAATCATATAAGAAATATTTTTGCTCAGACAAAAGAATCAAAGATAAGGGGGTACAAACCTGGTCGTTATAGTTTCAATGTAAAAGGTGGTCGGTGTGAATTATGCGAAGGACAGGGTACAAAGAAGGTTGCCATGCATTTTTTGCCAGATATGTTTGTTTTATGTGAGCAATGTAGAGGTAAAAGGTACAATCCAGAAACATTAGAAATAACGTATAAAGGTAAAACCATATCTGATATTCTGGACACACGTGTAGATGAAGCATACGATTTTTTCAGAAATATCCCGAGTATAGAACGTATATTACGGACATTACGCAATGTAGGTTTAGGATACATAACACTCGGGCAATCCAGCACGACTCTTTCTGGTGGAGAAGCGCAAAGGGTAAAGTTGTCAACTGAACTTGCAAAACAAAGTACAGGAAAAACTTTTTACATTCTAGATGAACCGACTACAGGATTGCATTTTGCAGATATACAAAATCTTTTAAAGATACTGCATAGATTAACTGATATGGGAAATACCGTTATTGTTATAGAACACAACCTCGATGTTATTAAGACCGCAGACTACATAATAGACCTGGGACCAGAAGGTGGCGAAAGAGGAGGAGAAGTTGTTGCCACTGGAACACCTGAAGAAATTGCTCAAAACGACAGATCTTATACGGGAAGATTTTTAAACGAGTTAGATTCATCGCTTCATTCAGAATGACAATGCTTTATCTTACTGTGCTATAAGCAGATAAAATGGAAATTCCTCATACTATAGAACTTAAACTTGATAGTATAGGAATTTCCATTTTAAGTGTAAATGAATCATGGATTACATTTTTTTTGTGCGGAAGCACATATCCAAAAGGGCGTGAAGCAACGACATGGATGTCGTTGTAGCCATTTTGAAAGAGTTGTGCAGGATGCACTAACTCGAATAAACATTATGCAATATTCCCCTCCTACAAATCCAAAGTTTGCAAAATGGATTAGGGTGATTATTATCGTTATACTTGGCTGGATTGTTGCTGATTTCCTCGGCATCTCACCCTCATTGACCAAACGACAACGTGTGGAAATGCGTCCCGTAACCCAACCTGATGGAAACCTGGGAGCGGATGAACGAGCTAATATGGAGGTCTTCGAAAAGGTGTCTCCTTCAGTCGTCTATATAACTAACAAAAGGTTTCGTCGTGATCTTTTTTCCCTTACTGTTACTGAAATTCCCCAGGGAACCGGGTCCGGATTTTTATGGGACGATCTGGGACATATAGTGACAAATTTTCATGTCATATATAAGGCACAAGAGGTTGAAGTTAAACTACAAAATGGGAAAAGTTACGATGCTGATTTTGTAGGAGCTGATCCTGACCACGACTTAGCCGTTCTGCGAATAAACACTCTGAATCTGAACACCTCACCCGTGATGATAGGAAATTCCAAAGATTTAAAAGTAGGACAAAAGGTTCTGGCTATTGGAAATCCTTTTGGATTGGATTCTACTCTAACTACCGGTATTATTAGCGCCCTGGGAAGAACCATTCAATCTATGACCAACCGATATATACACGACGTAATTCAGACCGACGCAGCCATCAATCCCGGCAATTCCGGCGGTCCGCTCTTAGATTCATTTGGCAGGGTCATTGGTGTAAATACTGCTATTGTCAGTCCAAGCGGTGCATATTCGGGAGTTGGTTTCGCAGTGCCGGTGGACACTGTAAATCGGATTGTTACCAGGTTAATAAATTATGGTAAAGTTGCTAGACCAGGACTTGGTATTTCATTGATCCCTGACCATATTATGACCAGAGTGGGTATAGAAGGAGTCGGCATCCTTGAGGTAAACAAAGGGAGCTCCGCAGAAGCAGTTGGATTGAGGGAAATAAAAAGGCTACCGGATGGAAGCATTGAAATAGGAGACGTGATTATTGAGTGTGATGGTTCAGAGGTTAAAAAAGGCTCTGACCTTATCAGGATACTTGACCGACATGAAGTTGGAGATGAAATAGAATTAGTCATCTCCAGAGAAGGTGGGAGAAAGCGAGTCCTTATTACTCTTCAGTCTGTTAATTAAATTTCTTACTTACAATGATAGTTCCTTCTCCAAACGTTGTCATTCCCGACACCCGTCTAAAAGACGGGCATGATCGGGAATCTATTTTTAACTGTCGCTGACCCTATTTAACTACCGACGCAGCTTTTATCCCAGCTTGTGCAATTTCATCTCCTTCAACAAGATATTGTGTTAATTCTTGATGCTTTGAAATATTAGATGTACAAATAGCAATAATCACATCATCAAGTCTTTTATTATTCAAATCTTTTGAAACAATCAAGCCAGGTCTTAGTTTAAGCTCCCTCAATTTTTCTGAAGGCATTGGAACTTTACAGAGGACAATATTCCCTCTATTTAACTTCATCTTTAAAGACCTCATCGTAAATGTCATTTTCAGAGCTCATCCAATCTTTATAAGCATATGAATTCATCTGCATTCTTAATTGCTCATCAGCTTCTTCTCTATCTCTTAAAAAGCAGGCAAAGTCAATTACTTCTTCCAACTTACTCTCCGATAGCGAACTTATTATTTCTTCAAGTTTTTCTTTAGCATTTAAGATTTGCATTTTTGATTTCTCCTTTTCTTTCAATACCTTTATCCTATAATTTCGTTAATCAAATTTTCATTTTCCGACAATTTTTCAGGATTAATCCCTTTCTTTTGTATTTTTAACATAACACTAACTACCTGAAAAATCAAGTAGTAGCTGAATAATAGGTGAAATATTATTTTATCTCGATACGTCCGATACAATACCCACGAAGGATTATACCTCACCGCGGTGCACTTCTGCTAATGCAAATTACCAACATCATCAAGGAAATTATCCCTACAGGATAAGCAATAAAAAAAATGTCTGCTCCTAATAATGTATTCACTTTTTGTCCTCAACAACAATATCTTCAGGCTGAATCGAAACTATCTTCCCATCTTCCCATGATACAACAGGATTGCTCGCTTTCTTATGCTGAAGTAATGCCTCATTAACTGCATCAGACAAGGCTTTTGTTATTTTTTCCTTGTTTTCAAATATTTCAGAAATCTTGTCTTTTACTTCTTTATCAACCATTATATTCCTCCTGTATTCGCTTCCAAATAAATCTATTTTCAATAGAAGTACCGAATCCCCTTCCTCCTGAAGCCAGAAGCTTCGGGGAACCAGCAACCGAATTATCATAAAAGAACCATGTATCCACCAATTGCATATAAAGCTGGAAAAAGTTTTTCATGCCTTTATGGTATCGTCTTCTAATAGTTTCTTCAGGCACATTATGCCCGCCTATACGAACTCTTTCAGCAACTCTTGCTATTGCAAATTCCTCACTTGGAAGCCATAGAAAAACAAGGTGGAAAATAAATCCAGCTTGTTTAAGATTCTTTATCCAGGGTGCAAATGTTCGGCTTGCAAGGGTTGTTTCAAATGCAAAATCTACCCGTTCATTTGCAAGATGATGTATTCTCTCCAGCATAACACGGCCGGCATGAAAAGCCGCGCCTTCAGGCTGGAAAGCAGAAAGCCCCTGTGCAATAGTGTCAGCATTTACAAATTCAGTAACGCCAAGAGTCCCTTTGAGCAAAGCTGGCGCAGTCGTTGATTTTCCAGCTCCATTAGGCCCGCCAATAACAATAATATGTGGTCTCTGCTCAGTCATCAGAATATTTCATAGTTTACAGATTCCCTGCTTTTCGTATTTGGAAATTATCCCTACAGGATAAAAAATAAAAAGTGTTCCCTAATCATCCCCTCACCTTAAAACAGTTACCTAAGTTAAGCGATTTATAGACGGCAAAAAAACTTAAAACTCACTTAAAAGGCAATAGTAATTTGTTATAATACGTTTTTAAGAAAACAAAAACTATCACCCAATAAGTGAGGAAAGTATTATGA
>MAYW01000194.1 GCA_001723765.1 Candidatus Scalindua rubra | reverse complement strand
TTCAGCTTCAATTAGCGGCAATTAAATTTTTGAAAGTGGTCCTAAATATTTTTGCCATATCCGTTTTGATCGTCCATTTCTCCATTCACTTTCCTCTGCATAATAATAAGTAATGCCTTTGATACGTTTACGGGTCAAATAGGCCATGGAATCCCACGAACAATTATTAGTTAGGGGGAAGATTACCATAATTATGCCATAAAGTCAATAAAATAATGTACATACCAATACAAAAAGTTAGGGGGAATGATTAAAAACTCTAACTCGTTGTAATATAATGAGTTGGCGAATTAGCCACGGCTAATTCGTAAACTCTTGCTAGGTATATAAAGACTTTATTATTAACATTAGTTTTGGTCTTTTGTATAGGAGGATCTGGGAAGAAAATAGATAACTTGATTAAGGAACTAAGGCATGAAGATATTGAAACCAGATTTAAAGCAGCAACCGCTTTATGTAACATAGGTGATAGCCGAGCAGTAGAACCTCTAATTGCTGCACTTAAGGATGAGAATTATGGTGTCCGAGCGAGGGCAGCAAAGGCCTTAGGCAATATAGGTGACAGCCAAGCAGTAGAGCCACTTACTGTTGCACTAAAGGATGACGATTGGTTTGTCAGATCGCAGGCAGCAGAGGCCTTAGGCAATATAGGTGATAGGCGAGCAGTAGAACCTCTAATTACTGCACTTAAGGATGATGATAATTTTGTTCGAAAGGAAACAGCAATTGCCTTAGCCAAAATAGGTGATAGCCGGGCAGTAGAACCTCTAATTGCTGTGCTTAAGGATGACAATGTATATGTTAGAAGTGAATCATTAAGAGCCTTAGCCAAAATAGGTGACAGCCGAGCAGTAGAACCTCTAATTGCTGCACTTAATGATACTGATAGATATGTTCAAATGAAAAAAATAACATCCTTAGAGGATCTAATTGTCGTGCGTAATGGTGATGGTAAGGATGATGATAGAAATATTCGAATGGAAGTAGTAAGAGTAGTAGTAAGAGCCTTAGTCAGAATAGGTGACAAACGTGTAATTGCTGCATTAGTGCAAGCATTACGAGATTGGTATGCAGGCGGGGTGATAGCTAGTGCATTGGAAAAACTTAATTGGCAACCTCAATCTATTGAGAATAAAGTACATTACTTAGTAGCTAAAAGAGATAGATATAAACTTATGCAGATGTGGGATCGGAGCAAACAAATTCTATTGAAGGATATAGAATCGAATGAATACAAGGTGATAGAGAATTCACTTTATGCCTTTATAGGTATTGGAAAGAAAGAGATTATAAAAGATCTAATCACAACACTCAATAGAGAAGGGACTAAGACAATGGCTGAGGCATATCTTAACTGTGGAAATAAAGAGTTAGATGATGCAGCCAGGGATTGGGCACGGAGGCATGGGTATAGTATTTCCACTGGTCCTGGTGCTCATCCAGTAGGCTGGGGTTCTTGGTACTAAGAAAGAATTTTTTTGGGTGTACATAGCAGGTTCTCGAATTGTAAATTTTTTTTATGCCAGAGGCTGATTTAGAACCACTTGAGGATATTTTCAGTGCTAGCGTCTTCAAAATACTTAAAGAATAAGTAAAAATAGATGATGATTTAACTAATAAACTTATGAGTTGGAGACATTCCGGCTTAAGTGTACGTAATGGGGTAAGAGTTGCAAGCGATGATGAGAAAGGTAGGTGCACATGATGTATTACACACAATTAACCTAGATTGTGTCTATTTTTCAGCTGTCCACTCACGCATAAGATCGGCAAGGGTCGAATGCCCGGACTTAGTAGCTACTTCGATTGGCGTGAAGCCGAGTTGGCTCTTTGCGTTGGGATCAGCTCCTTTTTTCAGTAGAAGCTCCACCACATTTCTATGACCGTTTAATGCAGCACAATGCAATGGCGTCTGACCCCGCTTGTCTCTTTTGTTAACATCAGCTCCTTTGTAGATAAGAATACGCGCGGCTTCTAAGCTCCCTTGAAATGCAGCTAAGTACAAAGCAGTGGCACCTCGATTCGAAGTGGCATCTACGTCTGCGCCTTTTGAGAGCAAGAGTTTAACTATTTCGGTATGGCCATGCATTGCGGCAAATATCAAAGGAGTCATACCTTTCAAGGCTTTTGCATTAACATCTGCACCTTTGTCGCATAGAAGTCTCGCAACATCTATCTGGCCCAGCAATGCTGCGGCTAGTAGCGGTGTGCCCTTCGCAATGTTGTCGTTAGCATTGACACTAGCCCTCCTTGCAATCAGAAATTCTGCAACATTACGATGACCGGCCCCTGAAGCAAGATAAAGAGGGGTCCAGCCCTCCTCATCCTTTGCATCAACAAGTTTTGGGTCGGAATCAAGAAGTCTAGTCACTGCCAAAAGATCGCCAGCCTTAGCTGCGGCATGTATTCGGTCGGCGGCAGTCATTTGCCCATCTTGGGACTCTTCTCTATTTATTAATATAGGTCTGCTGGGTTTACTCTTGGAGTCGCTCTCCTGTACAGCATGAATGTCCGCACCCTTATTGAGAGTAAGTTTAGCAAGCTGCAGATATGCTACCCAAGACGCTTCAATAAGTTTTTTGTTGACATCTGTCTTTTGAGATGTAGCAACGGCCATTTGTACAAATACCATAGAAATAATTGACAAAGTACTTATAGTAACGATGTTGTTAATCGTTTTCATTGTGACCTCCACACACTATGGTTTATAGATAATATCTAAGGTGATTTGTAGCTACGGAGCGAATCGAAATAGCCAACAGATCGACCGCATTGTTAGTTTTTCATTCATTTTTAATCTCTTTATTCTTAAACGATTTGTTGCAATTTCTGCATTTGTATCTTCCAGTATTCAAGAACCAAAGTGCGGACCCCAAAATCAAAACAATTGCAGTCACTATACCTTGTCTTAAAAGATTCTGGAGTTCCCCCGAGGTATATAACGTACATACATCGATAAACAGAATTCCCCCCAAAATCAAAAATATCCAAGATAGGATAGATCTGCGCTTATTAATTTCCTCAGATTTACAAAACGGGCATTGTAAAACTTGTTTACCAGTCATCACATGGTTTTTCATTATCTTATCGGTATTCTTTCTCTAAAGTTAGAACTAATCGGCGCAATTAGCGTCCGCTTGAGTGGTATGCCTATTTTAATAATTTGAAAGAATCCATAAACATAGTAATGTTTTTAGACGTAAATTTAATATGAATTATCCACACCACAAGATGTGGTATAGGTTTTATGCGGGTAGAACAAGATAGTAAATTTACTTATTGTTAAAGTCAATAAAAAAAAAGTGAAGTGAAGTTTTCCCGAAGTTAGGTAAGAGTGTAAATCGGGGGACACCATACTTATTTTTTGTTTCTCTTAGGCTTTCGTCCCGGTATTTTAGGCTTGAGAAACCTGCCTAGAGATTTCTCAAGGTGGGTTAAAAAACTATCATTATTAAAAAATGTATTTTGCCTATGGTTTCCCCTTTGGGTTATGTGGTGAGGAATACCTGGTACAGTTACTCGAGCAATTCTTGGCATATAAGAATTTTAGCTTCGGCATTCTCACATGTCAATTAAATAAGTATGGTGTCCCCAAATTTGGATTTGGAGTGAGTCGCCCTGAAGGGGAAGCTGTATCAAAGTTTTCAGTAATGGAGATAAAGGGAACTCCATGCTTGACAAACAGTTCAATGAGGTTGTAAAAGTCTTTAGGTGATCTTGTGAGGCGGTCTATTTTATAGGTGAGAATACAATCAATTTTTTCCTCTACTATATCATTGAGTAATTCCTTTAAGGCTAGTCTATCCAAAGAAGCATCAGAAAAGCCAGGGGTCATCATAAACCTTAAAGAGTGTTAAACCTTCCTGACTCCTGATGTAAGACTTTATCTTCTCCTCTTGAGCCTCGCAGGAGTTATACTCCTTTTCGGCTTGGTTATCTGTAGATACTCTGGTATAGACAGCACAGTTCATGGTTTTTAAATAGACTTTGAACCTACCTCCCCCATGTCTTACCCTTTGCAATAAAAGGCAAATGCCACTCCCTCTATCTCATGCCACCCTTTCCCTCTTTACCCATTGTCACCACGCCCCTTGCAAAAAGGGCAAGGGTAGTACCAGCCTTCCCCTCGGCACTCATTACCCATAACGGAAGACGGATAAAAGAGGTTCGCCGATAGGCGTATTTGGATGAAGTGAAATGCAAACTTTTATCCGTTGTTATTGGAGTGCGATAGCACCGAGCGACCGATAGGGAGCAAGAGTTTTTGAGGGCACTAATTTTTTCTTAAGGGCAATCTTCCTAATAAAAGAGCGATATTTTCTTTTTACTTATTAATCTAATAGAATTTAATATAACCTACTTTATCGAATATATGGTGAATTGTCTACTTTTTAAGAGGGTTCGATAAATATGTTTTTTTTGAATACTCTTTTATTTGATGCATGGAATATACGAAAGTCTATGTCCTTCACACCCCAATGTTCATCTGGTGCTGGAATACAATCTATTTCTTCGGAATATTGTAATACTACTTCTACTTTATCTTGTTTTATATCTAACTTATCTAATACTACTTTAATCTTTTGATCGTTGACTTTTTGATTAAAGATCGATGTCATAAAAGGACGCCCCCACTCTTGAGCATTATCACAAAACATAAGCAGAAATGCAAAAGGAAGCTTTTCAAAGGTTAGTGATTTACCCGTTAAACTACCTAATTCTTTATAAACATCTTCTGGATGTAGTGCTATAGCAAGTGCTACCTCATATAAATATTCTTTTTTACCCCTTCCTCTTGGTTTTATCAATTGCTTCAGCAACATTATAGCACTTAAAAGACCATGATTTCTCTTGTCTGACAAAATATCAGACAATTTTCCATACAGTTCTGTTGTTTGTTCATCTGTCAACTCTAGTTTTTCGCCTATTAAATCAATTAATTTGCTTTTATGGAACTCGTAGCCCTGAACTCTAGAGGGATCAATCTGAAACGTACAGGAAACCTCTCCTCTAAATGCTTTATTAAGCAACTCCTGTAGAGAAGTGGGTGTTCCCTCTATGACATACGCTGAATCATGGCTCATAGAACCAAGGAACCAATACTTTATCACATCATCTTCATTAGTTTTTAGATATTTTTTTAATTTTTCGTTGACTATTTCATTCTTATTTATGATAGCATACCCTAACTGAAATACCTGAAATTCATGAATAAAGTGCTCTCTGTAACGGACATTAGTACTTAAAAAAGGTTCATATTTCGGGAGGTCTTCAACAATCTCAATCCACTCATTGCCCAAATTAAATATTTTACTGATTTTTTTAACTGTCTCCTTTACCTTATTATAAATATTATCAACTCCCGAAATATCCCATCTTAACATATATTCTGAAAATTTTTTTAACTCATCTGCCACTTCTTCGTTCTTTGTCTTCTTTTTTACTTTCATCTTCTTCTATACTTGATTAGCTACCTTGAAGATTTGAATTCGTCTAAAAGTTTGATACCGAACATATCTTTATAGGAGGGAGCCTTACTTCTAACCATCTCAATTGCAAGAACTAGAGAATCTGCTAAAATTGATAAAATCTCCTTATATTCATTGGTGAACAACTTATTCTCAATATGATTCTCAATCTTTATAACACCCTCTGCTTTTTTACCAAAGATGAGTGGTATTTCAACAATTGATGTACAAGCCTCACCTTGCTCAGCTTCATATCCTCCAAGCCACTCACAATGGTCTCTTACTCCTTCCCCTCCATATGGGAGTAATATCTCTTTCCCTTCGCGATCATTAGCCCTAACAACATATGCCGTAATCCCCATTGGTAACTTTCCATCTTCAACTAAATCTTTTCGAGTTTTCCAGTCATACTCTTTCATATTTTTTATACAGTTTTTATCTACACGCTTTTTTCTTTCCTCTGGGCCTTCAAAGGGCTTTCTATCTGGTACATAATATCTAGCATTTAGTTCCATCAGATTTTTACCAATTTCGCCCACTCCAGCTCTAATTCTTAATGTCTCCTTATCATCATCTAATAAGAAAATTACACACGATTTTGCATTTAAAGCTCTTCTTCCTATTTCAACGATCTCATCTAATAATTGGTCAAGTTCATAATCCTCAAAAGCTATCTTTAGAATGGATTTAATAATCTCTCTTTTTTTACCATTTAAAGTTGCACTATTAATTATAATCCCTGCTTGACTACCAAATCTTTCAAGCAAACGTTTTTCATACTCAGTAAAATTATGTTGGGCACTGGTGTAAATATTAATTGTGCCAATAACATCATCTCTTACCACCATGGGGACAGAGAGCAATGAAACATATCCCATTTCTTTAATTTTATTGGGGTATTTCATTCTAGGGTCTGTAGAAGCATTGAGAACTGGCACAGGTATTTTTGTTCTGAAAGCTTCGCCCGTGATTTTATCTTTTATACTTATCCTTGCTTTATACACATAATTCTTTTTCAGACCATATGATGCTACAATTACAAGTTCCTGTTTATTATCTTTGTCGGGTTCCCATATAGAACAAGCAGGAAAATTCATCAGATCGCAAACTATACTTGGAATCAAGGCAAGTATATCCTTCTCCTGAGTAGATGGAGTAAATTCAGATATAACATTCTGTAGAGCGTTTAAAAGTCTATCGGTTTCGATAGCAATCGCTGCTAAACCAGCTAATGCGGACAATATTTCAAGATTATTCTTAAACGCGTCTTTTTTAGGGCTGTGAACATTAAATGCTCCAATAATCCTATCTCCAACCTTTAATGGGACCGCTACTTCAGACCCTATATCTTTAAGATACTCTCTATATTCTGGATCTTTAACAGTTTTTAATGCATTTTTAAAGCCATCATAATTCTGAACATCATCTATATACTTAATTTCATTATCCCTAACTGCTTCCCCTACAATGCATTCTCCCACAGGCCATGTAGCAGGAGCAGGACTTTCATCTCCACCATAAGCTACTGGCACCAATTTCTTCCCTTCCTTATCCAATAGTCTTATACGCCCCCCAACAGGATGACCCACCAATTTTGTTGCCTTGTTTAAGATTTGATTTAATATTTCCTCAAGCTCAGGAGAGGATTTTATAATCTTTATATCTGTAGAAAATACGTTTGACCGCTTCATATTAGATGTATCAGACATTTTATTTTAAAAGTGTCCTCAAAAATTTCCGATAACGGTGACTAGACCAGGGTCGGGTAAGGAACAGGCGCACAGCAATCCACAACAAGCGAATAGGGTCACATCTCTCGCCACTTGACACAATCTTTTTGTTTTTAGTCTCAAACTTATTGTCTTTTGATTTTATCATACGAATTTGAATTGTGCTGCAGCATGATATGAACTTCTAACCAGCGGGCCTGATTCCACATGCGTAAAGCCCATTTTCTCAGCCTCATACTTCAGATGTTTAAATTCATCAGGGTGGTAGAAAGGTTTTATTAGAAGTTATTCTTTTCGGATACTTGCTTACTTCCACATCTTATCATCTACTTTTTCAAAATCATCTGTTTTACTCTGAAACTCTGAATAATCCTTTTTGCTCCAGGTTCCTGCTAAATGGTCCAGGTCATCGTAAGCAATAGTCCTTATTTTTTTCTCAAGTCCAAGCGCTTCTCTGAGAACTCTTAATAAGGTTGCATTCACGCTGGTGCCTTCTTTTTTAGCCTTTTCTTTTAAAGCTCTTAAGACCTTATCATCAATACCCCTGACAGTCATTACGGACATGATTATCCCTCCATTGGTCAAATTTAT
>MAYW01000193.1 GCA_001723765.1 Candidatus Scalindua rubra | reverse complement strand
GTCAATGGACTTTTCGATACATTATTCTGTGTGCCGAGAAGAGATTCTTCACTCCACGGAGTTTACCCTGAGGCAACAAAGTAAGACCCTTCGCTTCGCTCAGGGTGACAATGCCGAAAGGCTTCGTTCAGAATGACAAGAGGGCTATCAATATAACACACTATGAGTGTTAGGCTTACAACAACACCTGTCCGCTAGGCCTATTAAAAAAAATTGAAATCCCTCATATGATACTATGAACTAAACAAAAAATTTAGAGGAAAAGGAAATCTGGAAATAAAGGCCCGGATTGACCTTAACTCGAGCCGTGTGCTTGTAGGTAATGTGGGTTCAACGAATAGACTTTCATATACCGTAATCGGAGATGAAGTTAATCTTGGGGATTTGCTAATGAACAGTAGATAGTTCTTTTTTCGTTGTTTTCTTTGTTTGATTTTTAGCTCCAAAGACGATAGGCAGCATTTCATCTGCCTTTTCTACAAATTTGAATGACATCTTTTCCTTGGCTTTTTCTGGAACATCTACGAAGTCCTTTTCGTTTCTTTTTGGCAAGATAACGGTGGTAATACCTGCCCTTTTTGCCGCTAATACCTTTTCTTTGATTCCACCTACAGGTAAAACTCTACCCCTTAGAGTTATTTCACCTGTCATAGCTACGTGAGATTTCGTTGACTCTCCTTTGAACAATGATATTAGAGAGATTGCCATGGTAACGCCAGCAGAAGGGCCATCCTTAGGAATAGCCCCTGCAGGGACGTGGATATGATAGTCGTATTTTGAGAAATCCTTTAGTGAGATGTCCAACGCCTTTGCCTTTGCGCGGACATAACTCATTGCAGCCTGAGCGGATTCCTTCATAACTTCTCCAAGCTGGCCTGTTAATGTTAATTTTCCATTTCCAGGCATCCTCGTGGACTCAATAAATAATATTTCACCTCCGGATTGAGTCCATGCAAGACCGGTTGCTACACCAGGCTCAATAGTTCTTTCTGCTATTTCTGAGAAAAACTTAGTAGGACCCAGAAAGCCGTTAATATTTTTAGCATTTACTTCTACTAATTCTGTTTTTCCTGAAGCAACTTCCTTAGCGACTTTTCGACAAACAGTGCCAATTTCACGTTCAAGATTTCTTAATCCAGCTTCTTTTGTGTAATCACTTATTATTATCTTAATAACTTCATCGGCAATCTTTAAATTATCATCTTTTAAGCCATGAGCTTCAAATTGTTTTGGAACTAAATACTGTTTTGCAATTTCAAGTTTTTCATCTGTGGTATAACCGGGCAAATCCAAAACTTCCATCCTGTCTTTTAAAGCAGGTGGTATTGTATCGAGAATGTTAGCTGTTGTTATAAACATCACCTTAGATAGATCAAAGGATACGTCAAGATAATGATCTGAAAATGAAAAATTTTGCTCTGGATCAAGGACTTCTAATAACGCAGATGAAGGGTCTCCATGAAAATCTGCTACCAGTTTATCTACCTCATCCAACATATAGACAGGATTGTTTGTGGAAGCCTTGCGAAGGCCTTGTATGATTCTTCCTGGCAGAGCGCCAACATAAGTACGCCGATGGCCACGAATTTCAGCTTCATCCCGTATACCTCCCAGTGACATTCTGACAAATTTCCTTCCCATAGCTTTGGCAATCGATTTACCAAGAGATGTTTTGCCAGTTCCAGGTGGACCAACGAAGCAGAGGATAGGACCTTTCATATCTTCCTTAAGTTTCCTAACAGCTAAATATTCTAAGATTCTTTCCTTAACCTTTTTCAAATTGTAATGATCTTTATCTAACACTTTGTGAGCGCTAGGGATATCAAGGTTATCCTTAGTAGAAATTGACCAGGGAAGAGCTATTAACCAATCCAAATATGTGCGTGCAACGGTATATTCTGCTGATGAAGGATGCATCCTTGAAAGACGGGAAAGTTCTCGTTCCGCTTCCTTTTGGGCCTCTTCTGGCAATTTTGCCTTCTTTAACTTTTCCCTCAATTCTTTTACCTCGACCGCCTGCTCATCTCCTTCTCCAAGCTCTTCCTGTATGGCTTTAAGTTGCTGGCGCAGATAATAATCACGCTGTCCTTTTTCCATTTCATTCTTAACTTGCGATTGTATCTTACCCGCGAGTTCTAATACTTGCATTTCATTGTTAACAAATGTGTTTACCTTCTGTAATCTTTCTTTAACATCTAATATTTCAAGTATTTCTTGTTTTTCTGGTACGCTAATATTTAAGTGAGAAGAAATTAAGTCGGCAAGTTTTCCAGGATTATCTATGTTAACAACGACTATCTTTAGTTCTTCTGGCAGGCTGGGAGAGATAGATACCATGCTTGAAAATTGATTCTTAGCATTTGTTGCTAATGCTTCAGTCTCGACATCCCCTTTATTGAGGACGTCTTTCAGTACATTTACCTTTGCCTTAAAGAAAGGTTCTGTTTCAGTAAACTTTTCTATATGAATTCTTGCTATTCCCTGTACGAGCATCTTTGCAGAATTGTCCGGCATTCTTAACATCTGTAATACTACGGATGCTGTTCCATATTCATAAAGGTCCGTTGGGTTTAGTTTGTCTTTTTCTATATCTTTCTGGGCAACAAGTGCTAAAAATCGGTTTGTTGCTAATACATTATCAAGCAGTTTAAGTTCTTTTTCTGTAGAAACGCCCAAAGCTGTAACCATTTGTGGAAAAACTACTACGTCTTTAAGACCCAGAACAGGGAGTTCGTCAGGAATCTTCATAGATTCTGGCTCGAAGACCTTGGGGATATTTGGTTTGTCGAGTTCAATCGCTTCTGAATTTTTTGATTTTTTCTCTTTAACTTCCATTGCGAAATGAATAAGTGAATATTAATTAGTATGTAATCTTAATGGAGATTGTAGAATTGTATGCTTTTTCGGACTTTGGAATAACTATTAGTATAAACCCATTCTCGTATGTGGCATTGATATTATTTGCATCAACGTGTTTTGGAATCTTAATTTTCCTTTCAAAGTATCCATATCTTATCTCAACTTGATAAAAGCATACCTTTTGATGGGCAGAATTGTCATTTCTTCTACCACTTACCGTAAGTATGTGATCAGAAAAGACAATTGATATATCTTCAGGTTTGAGACCAGAAACTGCCAATTTTATGATAATATCTTTTGTGGTTTCGTATACATCGGTGGGAGGCTGCCAAGGTGTTGATGAAGCAATATCATAGCTTTTAGTCATAAAAAAGAATTCTTCAAAAAGCTTTTCAATATTGCTATGTTTTGCCATCAATTTTTGTAATGACTCATCTGATACAAAATGTATCATTTCTTTATTCTTCTTTTTATATATGCTCATATTTAAGCCCGAATAAAAATATATCTTTAAAGCTTATGTTTATCAATATAACAACTTTGCAAAATCTGTTCAACAAAAAAGCCGATTCTCAATATTGAGGATCGGCTTTTTTAAAAGAATTTTCTATATTACTTTTACTGTAAAACCAAATTTTAATACATATCTCCGTATCCACCATACCCTCCACCTGGTGGCATGGGTGGCAACTTTTTCTTTTCAGGTATTTTCCCAATCATAGCGTCAGTGGTTAACAAGAGTGTTGCAATACTTGAGGCATTTTGAATTGCATACCTTACAACCTTGGTGGGATCGACTATTCCTTGTTTAACCATATCACAGTATTTACCTATACTTGCATCGTACCCTTCATTTCCTTCAGCTTTGGTGACTTTTTCCACAACAATTGCCGCATTATCACCTGCATTTTCAACGATTTGTTTTAAAGGTGCAGATAATGCCCTACAAACAATATCTACTCCTATTGATTCTTCTCCTTTAAGTTTAAGGGATTTCAACTTATTAATTGCACGAATATATGGCACTCCTCCGCCAGGTAGAATACCCTCTTCAACTGCAGCCCTGGTAGCATGTAGAGCGTCTTCTACTCTGGCTTTTTTCTCTTTCATTTCACTCTCAGTTGCTGCACCAACGTTAATCTGTGCAACACCACCAGTTAATTTTGCAAGTCTTTCCTCCAATTTTTCTCTATCGTAATCTGAAGTAGTAGATTGTATTTCTGTTCGTATTTGTTCTATCCTTCCCTGAATTGCCTTACTACTGCCTGCACCTTCTATAATGGTTGTATTTTCTTTATCAGTTTCGATCTTCTTAGCTCTTCCGAGGTCTTTGAGTTCTACTCCTTCTAAATTAATTCCTAAATCTTCAAAAATTGCCTGACCACCGGTAAGTATTGCAATGTCTTGTAACATTGCTTTTCTTCTATCACCAAATCCAGGCGCCTTAACAGCAGCACATCTTAATGTTCCACGGAGCTTGTTGATTACCAAGAGAGTCAACGCCTCTCCTTCAATATCTTCTGCTATTATTAGAAGGGGTTTCCCTTTCTGTGCAACTGTTTCTAGAACAGGTAGTATATTTTTTGCTGATGAAATCTTTTTCTCATGTATGAGAATATAAGGATCTTCAAATATTACTCGCATCTTTGATGGGTCTGTTACAAAATAAGGAGAAAGGTATCCTTTATCAAATTGTAAACCTTCAATCCATGTTGATTCTGTTTGTAAACTCTTTCCTTCTTCAACGGTAATAACACCATCTTTACCTACTTTTTCCATAGCGTCGGCAATGATCTTGCCTATCTCACTATCGTGATTTGACGATACTGTACCGACTTGCTCTATTTCCTTTCTACCCTTTACTGGAATACTCATTGTTTTTAAAGACTCTGCTACTTTATTAACTGCTTTTTCAATACCTCGTTTAAGCGCCATTGCATTTGCCCCAGCAACGACATTTTTTAAACCTTCTAGAAATATAGCCTCTGCAAGTACAGTAGCAGTAGTAGTACCGTCACCAGCAACATCGCTGGTTTTTAAGGCCACAGACTTTACCATTTGGGCTCCTATGTTTTGAATATGGTCTTCGAGTTCTATTTCTTTCGCAACTGTCACACCATCTTTAGTTATTGTTGGTGACCCAAAGCTTTTTTGTAATATCACGTTTCTTCCTCTTGGTCCCAGGGTTATCCTGACTGCAGATGCAAGTTGGTCAATACCCCTCTTTAGTGCCTCAAATGCCTCCTGATTAAAAACAATTTTTTTCTTTTCGGCCATGTTTTAAAAACCTCCTTTTCCGGATGTGCCAACTAAAATAAGTTTGCATAGTTAAAAATAACGTTTAATGCAAAAAAAGTGCCTGAATTTAATATACTATTAACAAGCAGTCTTTTGTAACTTTAATTTTTCTCTAAGATGTGTCATATTAACAAATCATGGCACATTTTGTTAGCAAAATTAAAAAAAAGATTTTTTCTAAAAAATTAAGTTTTTGATTGGGTCCTGCCAATATGACGGTTATCCAATACTGCATAAACTTAAAGAGATGTCATGCTGACAGTTTGGGAATAAAAAGGTTTTATGTGATTGATAATATAACATAAGCATTTATTGACAAAATACTTATAGGCTTTTGCAGTAAAACATGCCGAAGCGGGGATTCGACCCCACTTATACAACCTTAACCTGTTGATATATAAGCACTTAAAAAACGATTTTTTGTTCTGGTGACGGTCTGGTGACGGTTTGAAAATTTTCATCATCAAATTTGAGAGTTATCCACATTTCTCTTTTTCGCCAGTTTCGTTACTTTTTCTTCCAATGATATAGTAGAAATGTCTATCTTTAACTTCTCTAAATCGCCGTGACTGTATCTTTCCGTTGTCCTTATATCTGCATGGCCAAGTAAACGGCTCACACTGAAAAGTGGAACATCCGCATTGACAAGTTGTGTAGCAAAACTATGACGTGTGGCATCGTATAGCCTTATAGATTTATCCAACCCAGCCTTACCCCTCGCTTTGTCCCATATACGGCCTAACTTAGCCTTTGAGTAATGCAAGCCTGTATTAACGTTTATAAAGACATACGCTTCTGGCAAGTTATTTTCAACACGATCTTTAATATAACCATATATTTCTCTGTGTATAGGGATTGTAACACTCTTTGAACTCTGGCCTTTTCTCTTTTGCCTGTAGGTATAATCTGAAAACGTTGCCGTAATCGTTATGGTCTCCTGCTCAAGATTCACGTCTTTACATTTCAAAGCTCGTGCTTCGCCTGGTCTGCAACCAGAAAGCATGAGGAACGCTATTATAGGTTTGTCTTGGTCTGGTATACAACCAAGTACGGTTCTTTGTACCTTTGGCGTAAGCCAATGGATTTTTTGGGGGATGACCTCTATCTTTGGGAAATGCGGGACTGTCGTTAAGATTTCCAAATCATTTTTGAGGTAAAAAAGAAACGTTTTGAACAGATTTAAGCAGTTTTTTAGTGTTTTGTTGCTAAAGTTGTAATTTGATCTGACGTAATCACATAAGTTAACAATATCCAGCTTGCGTAAATCCCTTACGTCTTGACCTCCAAAATATTTTTTTGCTATCTCTGTATGACGTTTGTAATGACTGACGTAACTCGGCGCTATCTTGTCACCTGTGAGCTTATACTCAAGAAACTTATCAAGCAGATTAGAGATATAGAACTTTTCAAGTTCCTGCTTAACGTACCTGGTGGGATCAAAGGTGTGGTTTTTAATTTCAGAGTTAATACGGCTTAAAAGGTCTCGGCTGCGCTGGTAAGAGTCCAAGATTTGGCCGTGCTTATCCGAAAACAACCTTAACCGTTGGCCTTGATGGAAGAAATCAATATAAAACCTCTTCGGTGTGGTCTGATGCTCCGGACAAATAAACCCCAGCTTCTTTATCTCGGCAAACTTGCCATGACAAACCGGACATTTCCCTTTTGCCCTGATTGTACCATTCATAATCTCACTCTCCTCAGTAAGAAGATACGAGATTGAGTCCTTAAATGTCAAGGTATTTTCAAATAAAGCGTTCATATAAACGTCCGTACCCCTTTAGCCTCTTCAACAATTGAATCTACAAGCTCATTATCATTAATTTCAATTTTCATTAGTTATTTTCAAAATTTAAAAAATTCGTTGCTATAGGTATATTTACGGGGGTAGGGCGGGCTTCGGTTTTCCCCCAGGGGGGGTTGATATAAAAAGCATGCTTTTTTCAGGTTTTGATCTGGTTTTGGCTTTTGATTCTGCATTTTTCTAACTGAGAGCATAGCTAAAATCGCTCTTTGTACAGTCTAATAGCTGCGTTTTATCCATTTTCTATGTTCTCAACCTGAGAGCCTGGAAAAGCCTTTTTGACTTTGTGGATTTTTTTCAATACCTCTTTTGATATACCTTCATCTATCATTTTTGAGACTTCATCTTGAGTATATACGGCCTCTTTTATGCCCTCATTCACCAGCTCTTGAAGCTCTTTATCAGTAGCAGCAATCCAGAGAAAATCATCAAGGATTTTTGAATATATTTTATAGGTTTTACGGGTCTGTTTAAGTTCTTTGATTGCTTCTTTATTATTGGCAATAGTGGAAAACAATCCTTCCGCTATAAAAGGTACTTCAGCAACACGATTATTTATATCAATTTTAAGCCCTGGACACTGCTTCAGTTCTTCAATCTGACTGTCTGAAAAATATTGAATTGAATAAATCATTTGCCGTAAGTCCTTTATTTTCGTTAAAAATGGTGAATAAGGTGAATGAGGTTAACGTGTTTCACTTTAACACGGATTTTCATACAGATTAATTACCCCTAAATTTTGACCTCAAACAATTCTCTAAAATGTTATGATATCACGCAAGTCCATTTTAATCAACGTGTTACAACATTATCAGAAAGCCTGTGGATA
>MAYW01000192.1 GCA_001723765.1 Candidatus Scalindua rubra | reverse complement strand
TCCGCGGGATCACCGACGGATATTAATGCAGACTTTGTCATCAGTCTTGTACAGCAAATGTTGATTGTCGGGAACGAAGTACCTCTCGTCAAGTAGTTTCATCTTCACTTTCTACTAAAACATCCAAAGGACTGCGAGTATCCTCCAGATCCTTTTCCATGACATGAGTATAAATCTCGGTCGTTTTTACACTGGTGTGCCCCATCAGTTCTTGAACTACACGAATGTTGACACCGTTCTCCAACAGGTGGGTTGCAAAACAATGACGAAACGTGTGACAGCTGACTCGTTTAACAATATCTGCTCGAGTAACAGCAACCTTGACAGCCTTCTGCAATCCGGATTCCAATACATGATGCCGGCGGATGATTTCTGTACGTGGATCTACGCTCATTTTTTTTGCCGGAAACAGATACTGCCAGGAAAATTCTTTAGCAGCATTGCGGTATTTTCTTGCCAACGCGTGAGGAAGATAGGTACTACCGTATCCATCAGCTAAATCCTTCTCATGCAGTTGTTTTACTTTAGTTATGTGGATTCGCAGCTCCTCCTGGATTGACTGAGGAAATAAAGTCAGACGGTCTTTGCCTCCTTTTGCACCGCGTACATATATTCTATTTTTATCAAAATCCAAGTCTCCAACCCGCAACCGCATACACTCCATTAACCGCAGACCACCTCCGTATAGCAGCTTTGCCATTATTAAATGGTTCCCCTGAATTTGGTCAAAAACCAACTTCACCTCATCTTGCATCATTACGACTGGAAAATGACGCTGCTGCTTCGCTTTGACAGGTTCAATGGATTCACTGACAGGAATGTCAAGGACTTGTTCATAGAGAAAAATAATAGCGTTGTGAGCCTGCCTTTGTGTAGCCGCCGAGACATCCTTGTCCACAGCCAGATGGCTGAGATATGCTTCAATCTCACGCTTGCCCATATCGCGAGGATGTTTAATGGCACCGTGGAATTTGATATAACGTACAATCCAATTACAGTAGGTCGACTCGGTACGGTAGGCGTAATGATGATAGCGCATTACCTGCCGGACTTGATCCATAAGTTTCAGATCGGAATTCGGAGAGAATTTACCCGCCTGCCGCCTGTCTGCCGGACGAGCAGGGACAGGCAGGGGTGTGGTTTTCATGGGTGTGGTTTTGTTCTTGTTTTCCATAAGTTGTCCTCCTAAATTTTCTTTTAACAAAGGAGTTAATTCAAATACATTGATAAATTACAGGATATTTTCCGCTATTTCAAATAATGGATAATATACGGAATATTATCCAGGCTATAAGGGTGATATAGTGGAAATGTTTCTATCTATTGACGAGTTGGCAAGCGTAATTTTTAAAAATTATTTATTAAATTACTTACTATGAAAATTGAATCATATCACAAATTAGAGCAAGATAGCAGCAGTTTTAATGTTCTATTAAAACGATCGAACAATTACAAAAAACATCAATCAGACGAATTTCTTTCATTACCCCAAGATACAATACCAAATTTATTAATAGGAGATGTTTTCGATGCTCTTAAAAAAATACCTGATAAATCTATTTCTGTTATAGTAACATCACCTCCCTATTGGAACCTTCGTGATTATGGTTCTGATGAACAAATTGGAAGTGAGAAAAAACCAGAAGAATATGTCAAAAAGATGGTCAACATTGGTAATGAATTAATCAGAATTCTAAAAGATGATGGGGCCTATTTTTTGAACATCGGTGATACTTATGTTAATCAGAACTTGCAGATGATACCGCAAAGGGTTGCAATCGGAATGCAAAATAATGGTTGGCTTTTACGGAATCAATTAATTTGGTATAAACCAGACCATATGCCATCCCCAGTTAAATCAAGATTTAAAAACACATATGAACCCATTTTCTTTTTTACTAAAAATGATTGGGAGAAAAAAATATATTTTGACCTTGATGCAATTAGAATCCCTCATAAAACAAAACAAATCGAATTGAATTTATCAAAAAAAGATTACAAAGGAAAATTTGATGGAAATGAAAATAATGTGGGTGCCTCTCCGGGCGGAAGAATATCCATTACAGGGGAAAATTATATTACCAAAAGAAAAATTAAAACTACGCAACCAATAATTTGTGATTATTTAAGATTTTGGAGAGATAAAAATAATTTTACAAATAAAGATATTGTCAATTTTTTGGGAGCAGATTATAAGCACACAGTAGGTCACTGGTTCAGAAAAGACGCTGGTGGTTCTTACCCATCTATTGATGATTGGATTAAACTTAAATCTTTACTTAGATTCGATGATAAATACGATTTTGAAATGACTGAAACAGAAGAAGTGCTTCAACAAATAAATTATCATCCAAAAGGTAAAAATCCTGGTGACATTTTAAAAATCAATACAGCAAAATCTAATTTCAAACATTTTGCAATTTTTCCGGAGAAAATTCCAGAAATAGCAATAAAGGCTTGCTGCCCAAAGGATGGCATTATTTTAGACCCATTTGCTGGCAGTGGCACAACCGGTCTTGTAGCAAAAAGATTAAATAAAAAATCGATTCTTATTGATATACAACCTGATTTTTCTAAAATAATGGAAGAACGAATCGGTGAAATAAAAGTAGTGAGTATATGAAAGTACCAAAGAAATTTCAAAAAGATATTGAATTTTGGGAGAAATATTATTTAGACCAAATGTCATTTATGTTGTTACAGGACAAAACTAAAATGATAAATGCTTTGAATTCAAAGGATGAAATAAAATCAGATTGGATTGACGTCTTTATAAAAAAATCCTGCGATATAGATCGTGGTGCAGAAAGAATCTATTTCTGGTTATTCAATCAACTAGGTATTCCAAACTCAACACCTATTGGTTCTGACCTGTTATATGAAACTTCAAATGCTTTTTTACACATTGATGTAAAAACAAGTTCTTATTACTACGGGAAAGATAAGAAAAGAAACACATCCGATTTCTTTGGCGTAGTACCAATTGGACATAATCAAACTTCTTATGAATATGTTGAACAAAAAGGAGGTAAGCAAATTAAACACACCTCCAATCTTCCTCCCATTTACAAGACAAAAAACAAACTTTGCTTAACTTATATTATTCAATTGGTTTATGATAGAGCGGAGGATGGTGATTTAATCATTATTTCTATTTACCTTATTTCTGTGCCAAATGGTTTATTAAAATCGGTTTATGGTGATAATATTTGTGGCGGTAGTAAAAATAAAAATGAAGCGTTCAGGTATTATTATAAAAGGGACCCTAAATTTTCTCTTTGTCCAAACAAGCCCTACAGAATAGCCAAACTTTATTTAAGAGAAGGCTTTACTGAAAAAGACATTCTTGATTTTGAGATCAAATAACACGCATTGCCAACCCGCAATCAACCTGACGTGAAAAACGTTGGCATGGTTGTGGATTCGGGTGGTTTTATGAAAGTAGATTTGGTAAATGGAAATGCTTGCGGTAAGAATTTTCACGCAGGTTACTTTTTCCGTTGGCAAGTCCGACAATAGCTCAAACTACATTAACAGTAAGGAATCAAAATGAAGAATCATAAAATAATTATATCAGGTATGATGTTAATTTTCTTAATCACAGGGTGCTCACATCAACTTGCGATATCAAATCCTGACGATTATTATTCATCCACACCTTATATCAACAAATCAATTTCATTAGGTGTATTACCTCCACAATCGCAGGATGCTGAAAGATTGGTGAATGAGATTGTTGATAATCTACGTGGTCTTGGGAATATTAAAGTTATTTCCCCATATGCTAAAAGTGCTGGTAATCCTGTTGATTATATTTTGGATTTCAACATTCAAACTAAATACAGCGGTGATGGAATGAATTTTCTAATTAGTTTTCCAGGATTTTTGATATTTGCACCTTGGTGGAATGGATATAATTACAAAGCAAATCTGAACACAAAAGTAACATTTACGGAATATAATTCAAACCAAGTTGTAACCACACAAACCTATGATACTCAATATAGGTGCAAACAATCAGAATTTGATAGGACTTGGACACAAGGTGCAGATTGGCTACTCACATATGGTATTGCATCATTAATCGGTGGTATAGTTTTTACAAACTATGACAATGATATTACATCTGATTTTGTAAGAAGTTTTTCACAACCATATGGTTCATATATTGCCAGAAAAGTTGGGACGCTTCTAAATTCGTTATAGTCAATCATTTTACAATTGGCTTGCCAACCCCCACTTCACCGGACGTGAGTAGCGCGCAGCGTGGTTTTGATGTACGGAAGAAAAATGAGAGTAAATTTGCTTAACAAATGTTTAGAAAGTGAAAGTCTCACGCGCGGTAAGTTTTTTCGTTAGATAGAAAAAATAACATGAGAAAGAAAATAATAATCGGGGTATTAATAATTGTTGTAGCTAATTTTGCGTGTTCAAAAATTATTAAAAGATCTGATGCTCCTGCAGATTATCCAATTGTAGAGCATTCTTATGAAAGGATAAATATTATTGGAGAAACATCAAACAAAGGTAATTTTGATCCTACTGTCGAATATAATTCAGACGGTACAGTTGGATATTTGATTTATTCTGGTTTAGAGCAACCGGAAAAAGATGTTGGCTTCCACAACATAAAGTATATTCATACTCATCTTGCAAAAACAAATGATAATGGAAAAACCTGGCAATTTGTTAAAAGAATTACAGAGTCTACTTCTGATACAGTTGAGTCTCCTATTTTTACTAAAGCCTATAAATTAAAAAATAATATACAAGGAATGTGGCATCATGAGGTTCCTACTCTTGTTCATGATCCAGACGATCCAGGAAAAGAATGGAAACTATTCTGGCACAAATATTTTTCAGCAGATATGCCAAAGGGTACAGAGAGACCAAGAATTCTCTCGCACAGCTGGATAATGCTCAAAGAGGCTGACTCTCCAGAAGAATTAGCTAATGCAGAGGAAATAAAATTATTTGGAACAGAGACAGCAGTGTCACCTGCAAAATTTAATTTTCAAAATATTATAGGTAAAACAAGTAATCTAAGCACTTATTCAGAGCCTGCATCTTTGTATTACAACAAAAAGATTTATGTAATATTGTCATATTTTGGCACATCGCTTAGACCCGAGCTTGTATTAATTTCTTCGCGTGACCATGGAAAGACATGGGAATATATTGGGTCTCCATTGGATGATAAAGATACTAAATACCTAAATAAAGATTACAAGAGCTTTTGGGGGGTTGCACTTGCCGAGGAAGGCGGAAAAGTATTTTTATTGGCGCCGCCAATACATAAAAAATATAGCTATCAGGGAACATTTATATTTGAATTTGAAAATATTGACAGTGCAAAACTGAAAAGGAATTCAAAAGGTAATCCGATCGTAATAAAATATATAAAAAGAAGCCTTAGTGGAAACATTAACTCTGGACAAAGCGATTATCATAAATATAATATATACGGGGGTATAATTTTTCCTCAAGCTGATCTAGATTCAGCGCCTGCAGCTGCCCAAATTTTTAATACAAAAGAAAAGATAATAAATGAAAAATGAAATCATCTAACAATTCGCTTCAGCGGATGGTTCTACTACGCCCTTCGGACTCCGCTCACCACCGCTGAGCTTAAATGTTAGGATTGCTGATCCAAGTGGAAATTTGATTGAATTCGCAGGGCAACCATGAACCAAATGCCGCCATATGACCACCACACCCAGCCAAACCGTTGGCACGGTCGGCTAATGCGGCAAACGTTAGGCAGAAGGAAAATCATGGTAAACGGAATACATTTTGAATCTAGTGTTAAAGATTATCGGGATTCCCTTTTTTATAAAATTCGTACGGCTATCAAATGTTGCCGTCGATCTCTCGCCGTAAAGTTATTGGTGCTCCTTGTCCCGCCAGCCCTTGTAATTGGCTGTTGTTGTACAGGTCCGGCATGGGCAAAGGAGGGGGCTCGCAGTCAATTGGAAAGAATCACTATTGTTGGCGATAAGCCCAATAACGGTTTTTTCGACCCTTCGGTTGAGTATGGCAAAGACGGCATTGGCTGGCTGGCATACTCAATGGTCACAGCCCCGAAATATGTCGAAACGCATTTGGCCAAGAGCACGGATAAGGGAAAGACATGGTCCTTTGTCAAGGTGATAAACCAACGGTCAAAAGGTTCTGTTAATGTCAAAAAAGGAGTTCAGGAAGGAGTGTGGCGTCATGAAACACCCACCCTCCTTTACGACCCAAAGGATATTCCTGCACGGCGCTGGAAGCTGTTTGTTCATTGCTACCTCACCATTCCTCCGTATGAGACAGAGGACCGTCTCTTCGAAAAGGGGTGGATAGAATACAAGTATGCTGCGACTCCAGATGGGCGATGGTCTGAGGGAATTCGTCTGTTTGGTAAGAAAGAGAATAAATGCAAGGTCGATTTGACCACACTTCATGCAGACCTGAAAAACTTCCGCCATTTTTCTGAACCTGGTTCCATCGCTATAGATGGAACAATTTACATCAGCATGGATGCCAGCGTGACCACAAGCGGATTGGGCAAATGGGAACAACGCAAGATTGTGCTTTTTTCATCGAAAGACCATGGAACCACTTGGAACTATGTTGGCGCCCTTACTGATTACAACGACGCGAGCGCATTTGGCTATGTGACTATGACGGGCTCCAGCCTTGTAAAAGAGAGCGGGCGGATATTCTTAATGCTTTCGCCGAGCGGAGCAAAAGGATTGTTCAAGAAGAACAGGGCGCACGACGGGACACTCGTTGTAGAGTTCCATGATATCCGTCATGCAAAATTGAAACGGGATGCAAAAGAAAAACTGGCCGTCCTGAAGACATTCAAACCAGACCTTAATTCAGGTGGATTGAGTGACTATGATGAGCAAAACACTGCAGGTGGAATATTGTTCTCGCAAATCAATATGCCTGCAATCCCTGAAATCTTTCAGATATTCAGCACTAAGAAGAGAATTGTCCAGCAAGACGCTGCAGCGGACGCTGAACCGAACTGAGTGATTTTCACGGAGAGTACTTTGAAAATGAAGATTTATTTAATAGGAAACAATCGTCTGAGCGCCAGTGAGTTTTGCTGTTCAGCGAGACCGTTGCGCTCACTCGCTGAACGGCGGAGTGGAGTACCTCCAACGTCTGTTCGTCTTCGCTGGCGCTCCGCCGTTATACAAATTACCTTCTCTGAAAGGGTTAGGGGAATATAATGAGCAAAGAACAAAACAAAACCGAAAGTATTGGTCACATAATTGGGAAGATAATCTCACCAATCGTTGCGGCTGATGAAGCATTCAAGAAGTCATTAGCAGATGGTGTAACACCATTACAGATTTCTGATGACAAAGGTGATTATTATAAATTCGCAAGTTTAAGCCAAAGATTCATTGCGCATATCATTGATTATGCAATTCTACTTATACCTATGACTATAACAATGTTGATTATTCCTGTTATTTTCCCCGCATTGTTGGCACTTGCCTATAATGTAGGATTTTGGTCAACTCGTGGTGCAACTCCGGGAAAAATGTTTATGAAATTAAAAGTGGTTGATCAAAATGGTACTTTTCTAACCGTTGAAAAGGGGATAATCCGATATATTGGATATATCGTTTCAGGTATTGTGATTCTACTTGGATATTTTTGGGTACACTGGGATCCACATAATCAAGGTTGGCACGACAAGTTTGCTAAATCTTATGTTGTTGTCACTTGATAATTTGTATAACCCTCACTCCACTCGGACAGCTAACGCTGCCCGTGAGTTTATTAGTTAGCGGCGCTAGATTCAAACCTCGCTTATCAACCAGCAGGAATAGAGCTAGGAAAGGAAACGAAGCAGCAATGAAACAATCAATTTTAG
>MAYW01000191.1 GCA_001723765.1 Candidatus Scalindua rubra | reverse complement strand
TTGATTTCTATCCACAGCAAATTACTATAGTCTGATATGGTTTAATACGCTCTTTCTCAACAGAGCATTCACTAATTATCTTTAAGAATCTATCAATTAGTATGTCAGCTATTATATGCATATTCTCACCTCCTGTAAGATGTTTTTTTTAAAAGGTGAGGTGTTAAATTGGCTAAGATCTGAATCTAAGTCGATACGATAAAGAAGCAGTTTTTTATTCAAAGAATCTTTGTGATATTGATCTTTTTCTAATCTTTGATAAAGAGCAATGTACTCTCTAACTAAAGCAGGACTATTTGCCGTGAAACGGCAAATTGCAGCTTCAGGTTTGCCCTCTTGATAGAGCAGGCTAATACGCAAGAAGTCTCTGATATAATTCTCTACAGCCGAGAGGTTATGGTTTGTACGTTGAGTAATTTCTGTCTCAGAGATATTCATAAGCAAAAGCTTGATAATCTGCTCTTTGTGAGTATATTTCTTACTTTGATCTGTAAAATTAGCCCTGGTTTGAACATATTGATTACGTTTTTCTAATGCCCTTATATATAAACCAACAGTGGTTCTGTCAAGAAACAGTAACTCTGCTATATCTTCATGAGTTAGACAAGCTCCCTGTAATACAGCTTCATCGCAAATACGCTTTATTATTCTTAGCTTTAGCTCTTTTAAGCCGTGTTTTTCTCGATAATCAGCATCGTTCTTATCATGTAGAGTAAGAATGAGTTTGACATATTGGCAATCCTTTAAAGGTTTTCCAGCTGGTTCTTTATTGCTTACAGCGTAATAGATAATTTGGCCATCCGAACGTTTATTGTTACCAAAAACAGTGTTGAAAAATAAAGTATCAGATGTTAAGGACTCTGAAATAACTGGAGAAAAGTTATATCTTTTCTCAAAATAATTGGTTATACGGGACTCAGCAGTCTTAAATCGTAGTCTGTCTAATTTTATAATATTGTTTCTCATAACCACCTCCTTGGTTTTACATTATACCAAGTATGCGGTGATTACATCAATCTTGATCGGGAATCTATTTTCGTATTAAACAAGATTATACAACAAAATTTTCTTTAGAACTAGTTGCAAAGAAAAACATTTTATTAGTTTTCGTTATCAACAGAAATAATTGTATTCTTGTTTTAGAATCAAGGCAAGGAGATTTTAAAGATTAACCCTTATTTAAAAGAAAAAGAAGATGAACAAATCATAAGAACCATAAGGAAGTGTTCTATGAAGGGAAGCCAATGCGGTAATGATAATTTTATGAAAAAGCTTGAGAGGTTACCTGGAAGAAGGTTAAGGGCTCTACCGTGGGAAAACTACGAAAAAACCA
Organism: Candidatus Scalindua rubra; assembly: GCA_001723765.1. Taxonomy (GTDB): domain Bacteria; phylum Planctomycetota; class Brocadiia; order Brocadiales; family Scalinduaceae; genus Scalindua_B; species Scalindua_B rubra. Next base: position 6,708 of record MAYW01000191.1, on the reverse strand, counting down.
ATAAATAGACGCATTCCTATTTATAATGATATTATTGCCATCACATCCTTTCAAGCCTAACGACAGGGATAAGTGAAAGGAAATTAGAAATCCCCATTTACCCTATTTTTCAATGGTGTGGGGAGGGATTTAAGACGATTTGAAATAGCCAAGTTAGGCCTTATTCAACTTTTTCTTTGCGTGCTTAGCACCTTTACAAGCAACCTTCTTCCTCTCGCCAAGACGCAAAGCGCGCTAAGGAAACAATATTGAAATTCCTGGAACATTAAATTAATCATTTAAAAATATGCATCTTACTCCAAGACAAAAAGAGATTTTTTTGTATATCCAGAGTTATATTAAAAGAAATAATGTGTCTCCTACTTATGATGATATAAGAAAACAGTTTGGATTTAGTTCCCTTAACTCTGTTTTTAAGCATATGAAACAGTTAGAGGATAAGGGAGTTATATATATACGGCCTAAAAATAAAAAGCGGGCTATTACTTTAGTTGATCATGGCGCTCCTTCAATTAATGTCAGGTTATTAGGTACTATTGCTGCCGGAGAACCGATTGAGGCAATAGAGGATGTTGAAAATATTGCTATTCCACAGGAAATGCTGGGAAAAGGTGAAAACTTTTGCCTTAAGGTAAAGGGAGATTCGATGATTGGTGATGGTATTCATGACGGAGATATTGTTATCATTAATAAAAGGAATTTTGCTGATAATAATGAGATGGTAGCAGCATTGATTGATAATGAGGCTACATTAAAGAGATTTTATAAGAGAAAAGGCGGGGTTGAGTTAAGGCAGGCTAATCCATCTATGAAACCGATTAAGATTAAGTCACGAGAATTTAAAATCCTTGGTGTGGTTATGGGATTGATTAGAAAATATTGAGTAACTCTAACATTATAATAACGCTAATTAATAACGAAACAGATGATATTGCAATCTCTTACTTTAAAACTATCACATACCGGCTGGTTACTCCTAGAATTCTTTTCTTTTGCATATGCTTTTCTGCAACCTGGGGAACAGTAAAGCCTCGTGACAAATCGGCTTTTGGCTGATTTGCCTACTTTGGCATTATGGCCAAATGGTTACGGGTCATCTCTCTTGCTTCCCCTAACCTCCTTGCAACCCTTTCCTGTGGAATACCTAGCCGGTTCATACAAAATATCTTAAATTAATGATATTTTTGTTAATCTATCTTAGAATAAAAACTTGATAATACTATTAAATAATAGTATCATTATTAAATGTTTAGGAATTTCAAAATCATATTTTTTGTGCCTAAAAAAGCGCTAAGACGATGATAAATTGTAAGATAGCTGATGATATTATTAAAATACGAAAGCGGCTCAATATGTCTCAGATAGAATTTGGTAAACTGCTCGGTATCAACCAGAAGATGGTTTCACACCTTGAATCTGGAAAGGCTGGATATTCTGTAAAAACGTTAGAAAAAATTGCTAAATTAACAGGGGCAAGGCTTGAGGTATCTTTAAGGATCATGTCCGAAAGGAAAAAGAAAGTAAAAAAGCCAAATGTAGCAATCTCAAAAGAAGAGGCAAAGGAAATAAGAGAAAATATAGATTGGTTCAGGCGTCTTGATCCTGTTCAGAAAATTCGTGCTGTCGAAATGAACAATCGAGCTACAAGGAGATTGTTAAGTGAAACGTGTGAACTTTGTAGATCCGATTAAGTTTATTGAATTACTGAATAAGGAACATGTAAAATACTTACTTATAGGAAGACAGGCACTTGTTCAGTATGGCGCGCCTCTACAATCTTTTGACTACGATTTCTATATTGCCCCCGAACTGGAAAACTTAAAGAAGATAATCAAGATCGCACACAAATTTAAGATGGAAATAGTGCCTCCAGACCCTCAGAAGGCACTAAAGCTAACATTGCACGCTGATAACCTTAAAGTAGACGTATGCAGGGCTAGAAAATATCCTATAAAGGGTGGAACTCTATTTTTTGAAGAAATGTATGAAAATAGGACCGTCTTTAGAAAGGGAAAATTTAAGGTAGATGTCCCAAGCTTAATAGATTTAAAAAAAACCAAACTTACAAGAAATACAGCGAAGGATAGAGAAGACCTTAAATACATTGATGAGCTTATATCGAGGTTAAATTAAGTCTTTGAGGGGACTTATTAGACAGGATAACAGGATGAACATGATATAAATCCAGTTAATCAAAAACATCTAACATAACATGAAAAGAAGAAAAGTCATAATAATGGGCGCTGCTGGAAGAGACTTCCATAATTTCAATATCTTTTTTAAGGATAATGAAGATTATGAAGTCGTAGCCTTCACCGCAACTCAAATACCGAATATCGCTGATAGAAAATATCCATCTGAACTTGCGGGTAAGTTATACCCTAACGGTATTCCTACTTATGATGAAAAAGAGTTGGCAGAGCTTATCAAGAGTAATAAGGTTGACGAAGTGGTATTTTCTTACAGTGATGTTTCCCATGAATACGTAATGCATAAGGCAAGTGATATACAGGCTGCAGGCGCTAGTTTTGTTATCATGGGCGCTGAACAAACAATGCTCAAAAGCAAAGTACCCGTTATTGCAGTCTGTGCAGTCAGGACTGGATGTGGAAAGAGCGCTGCCACAAGAAGGATATGTCAAATATTAAAAGAAATAGGGAAAAAGTTTGTGGTTGTTCGTCATCCCATGCCCTATGGAGATTTGGTAAAGCAAAGAGTACAGCGTTTTGAAACATATGAAGACCTAGCCCTACACGACTGTACTATTGAAGAAATGGAGGAATATGAACCTCATATTGAACAGGGCACAGTTGTCTATGCAGGTGTTGATTATGAAGCCGTATTAAGAAAGGCCGAGAGTGAAGCTGACGCAATCATCTGGGATGGAGGTAACAATGATTTACCATTCTTTAAGCCGGACATTCACATAACCCTTGTAGACCCTCATCGCCCCGGGCATGAAGTAACTTTCTATCCCGGGGAATCTAACCTTATACTCGCAAACATCATAATCATAACCAAAGAAGAAACTGCTAAAGTTGAGAACATAAACAAAGTAAGAAGCAATATAAAGAAAACAAATCCAAAAGCCTCTGTAATTGATGCATCTTTGCGTATTACGGTTGAAGATACTGAAAGCATAAAGGACTGCAGAGTTCTTGCTGTGGAAGATGGACCGACAGTAACTCACGGTGGAATGACTTATGGCGCTGCAGTCATGGCAGCCAGAGAATATGGCGCCTCTATACTCGTTGATCCAAGACCGTTTGCAGTCGGAAGTATAAAAGAGACTTTCAAGAAGCATCCTGGTATTGATAATCTACTCCCGGCTATGGGCTATGGCCAAAAACAAATCCTCGAACTTGAAGAAACTATTAACCAAACCGAGTGTGATACCGTTATCATAGGTACCCCAATCGATTTAAGCAGGAGAATTAAGATAAATAAACCCATTGTGAGGGCAAAATACGAACTTCAGGAGATAAGCAAACCTGGATTAAGGGACATAATAACAGGCCTTGTTAAAACAAATTGAATATATAGTTCCTGAATCCCTAAACCTATCAGGCATGCCCTTTATGAAAATTTGCTTGACTTTAGCGAATTTTCAACTGACCAATTGATCCTGCCAAAGTACTTGGGAGGCTGCAAATGTGTGCTATGGCACACTTTTATGCTGTCACACTTTTGTGTCATGACACATTTTTTATCCCACTTGACTTCTTTTCTCCTGCCCCAAAACACAACAAAAAATGTTTAAACAGTTGCTTAAGTTCTGAATTAAAAACAAGTTAAGCATTATGACACTTAATATATATTAAAAAAATTTGCTTTCCATTCCCTATGGCACATATTTTGTGAAAATATAATAACGAAAGAGGAAGCCCCTAATGTTACTAACGTACTAGCTAAGAAAATGTGTCATAATTTAATCGTTACAACTCTAATGGTAAATATAAAAAAGCCTGAAAGATAGTTGACAAACAGGAAATTATTTCCTATATAAAGCATTCTTATTACGTTTAGGGAGTAAAAACTTTATAAATGGACAAAATCATACCTAATACGTATCTATTGCGGAAAGCTTAAATACCCAAAAATGTCCTGGATAAATTCAGGAACTCCGATTTCAGAATCTATATATCAATCCTGAATCAAGTTCAGGATCAGAAACCCTGAAACGATACTGAAATACATTCAGCACAGGATTCAGAGTGACAATATAGTGTTTCCGCTAAAGATACAAATTTGTCCTTGTTAGTTCAATCTTGTAAAGTTGACTAAGCTAAGCCAAAGCTGAGCTTAGTCAGCTTTGGCTTAGCTCTGTAGATTGAACCGAAATATTTTGATTCAAGCTGGCAAGCCTGAACCAGTACAAAGACTTAAAAGTGTTAATTCTGTTTTTCCCACAAATTGCTGGGAAGTTATCGTAATGATGTATTCGATAAATCTTTAATTTCTTTCCTGATTTAGGTGCCGTCAAGAAGGCGTCCTATTTGAATATCTACAAGTGAAAAACCAGGAGGGTTTATTTGTGTTATACCAATCATTAATCTCACCCATTACTTCAGAATAAAGCCAAGAAAACGTAGAAGACACTTTGTTACTGTCACAATCAAGTTTGATTATCTTAATTCTCTTTATGGTTATGTCTTAAAGGATTCTAAACTAATTATTCGCTGATTTTTGCAAATACTTGCCTTGACTGCAAGCATGATCTATCTAGAATCGCTTTATTTTTCCAACAACACGTAACAAAAAAGGAGGTGTATATGAGCAAGGCAAAACTTGTTAAGAAGATGGTAAAAGGAGTTAAAGGAGTATCTACAAAAGACATAATAATAGATGCTCATTGTCATATTTTTAATTATGATTGTCTTGCTAATGAACTCACAGACAGATATACAAAAAAAATAGACCCGGAATTTTTTGAAACCTTTTTAGGAGCATTTAATAATTGGTTTGATGATGATGATTTTTTTGATAGAGCAAGAAAGTTTTTTGATATTTGCAAAAAAGACAATACCAAAGACGTAGCTAATGCATTTTTGAAAGAAAGCAAATTTAAAGATCCAACAAAAAGTTAGTTTGTACACTATTGATGATGGACACGGAGTATGCTGCTAATGATCACTCAGATTCAAGCCAATTACCAAAAAAACCTTTCTTATGCAGAAAAGAGAAATGACAGAAGTAACATTGAAACATAAAGGAGTGTTTTTGCCTTTTATAGCTGCTGACCCTCGAAGAATAAGATACTACAAGAAAAAGGGGAATGCTAACGACCCCCACGGTATAAAATATATCACTGACGCGCTTGAAAGACAAGGATTCTGGGGGGTTAAGATTTATCCTCCACTGGGTTACTTGCCAAATAATTCTTTTCTTCGTCCGTTATATAAGTATTGCGAAGCTAAGGAGATTCCAATTACTGCACACTGTCTTTATGGTGGTTTCTATTCAGCGCAAGATGTACCAGGGGATAAAAGGAAAAGTCCCAAAAAGAGTGTTTATTACTGGGGAATGGCAAATCCATTAAACTGGAAACCTGTCCTGGATAGATATCCCAATCTTAAATTAAATCTTGCACATTTTGGCGGTGATATTTTCGGCAAGAAAAAGTTGTTTTTCAAAGACAGGGACCAAATAAGAATTGAGAAAGAGTGGCGCAAAACAATTGTAAGCTATTTAAAACAATACAATAATGCTTATGCAGACCTTGCCTATATTGAGGCTATGTTTTGTGATCCTGATAATTACTTCAAACGGTTAAAGAAATATTCATTAAACAATAAAATATGGAAGAAAATTCTTTATGGGACTGACTGGTGGGCAAACAGGACATTATGTTCTGAAAGTGAACATTTGGAAACATTCAGTGGGCTTGCAAAGAAGCATAAAATTCGAGATGATCAGATCTCATGTTTGTTAAGAAATAATGCTGTAGAATTTTTGGGCCTTAACAACCCTGCAAGTGGGCCGTTATTTAATCATATTAATTTTCTTGCAGGCAGAGGCGCAATGTTACCAACCTGGTTTAAATTTTCATGATAAATCATAAAGGGGAACAATGCCATATTCCCCCCATTGAGAACCATATGAATGAAGGAGATTGTGAAAATATAGACGTTCACCATGTACCCATAAGCCGTACTATCATAAAAGTTGAGGAGGAGTATAATGGAAATTAATAGCGATAAAAATAATGATAACGCCAAAGAAACTGAAATAAGAAAATTTTACGACGTTCATTGTCATGCATTTAATTGGAGCCATCTAAACGTTTTTAGTTTTTCTAAAACGTTTCAAGATTAAACTATTACTTCCGGCAGGTCCTCTTGTATGGCTCTATAATAAATGTTTTCCAGATACAAAGAGGAAATTTCAAAACTTATTATCACTTTTGGAGAATGATTTAGGCAGTTATTTTCTTTTAACAGAATACTTCTTAAAAAACGTAGAACCTAAAGTCGCTTCTCCAGACAATACGTTTACAATTGGTGATTTACCATTTAAAAAAAATTGTATCTACCCAATATCTTGTGGGAGATTGATATACTTCTGAAACTTCATCATCAGAATCACCATTTCCTTAAATTCACAAAACACTTCCTTTTCAAATTCTACATCAATAGAATTTATTCTTTTTAGCAATAAATTGCAAATATTTTTCTTGACTTTATCGCCGACCTGAGGGATACTATTTTT